>JANLTL010000164.1:0-25558 GCA_031362905.1 Burkholderiales bacterium
CTCAAGCGCTACAAACAGAACACGCACGGCGGCGGGATTCGTGACCCGCTGGTGATTGCCTGGCCGCGCGGCATCGCGGCGCGCGGCGAGTTGCGGCATCAGTTCTGCCACGCCTCCGATCTCACCCCAACCCTTCTGGAAACCCTTGGTGTGAACGCTTCTGCGGCCATTAATGGAGTGGCGCAGATGCCATTCACCGGTGAGAGTTTTGCGGCGAGCTTCAGGGATGCGCAAGCCGCGCGGCGCGAGCGCCCGCAGTATTTCGAGATGTTCGGCCATCGCGGCATCTGGTTTGAAGGCTGGAAGGCAGTGGCCTATCACGCACCCGGAACGCCCTTCGATGCCGACGTGTGGGAGCTGTATCACCTCGAAAACGATTTCTCCGAGAATCACAATCTCGCTGCGACGGAGCCGGTGCGCCTGCAAAAGCTGATCGACCTGTGGTGGCAAGAGGCGGAACAAAACCAGGTGCTGCCGCTGGACGACCGCTTCGGCCCGCGCTTCTCGGAGAACGCCACGCGCTATCACGGGCCGCGCAAGCGCTTCGTGTTTCATCGCGGCATGGGCCATTTGCCAACCGATGTCGCGCCTGACGTACGCAGCCGCAGTTACCGGATTGAGGCCGATGTGCGGCTTGATGCTGCTGGCGGCGCAATGAGCAGTAGCAGCGGCGTGCTGATCGCCCACGGCGACATGACCAGCGGCTACACGCTCCATGTCAAGGACGGCCATCTCGTGCACGACCTCAACGTCGGCGGCAATCACGCGGTGTTGTCCTCGGCTGCGCCGCTCACACCCGGCAATCACACCCTCGGCGTGAGCGTGCGGCGCGGCTCTCCGCGCCCCGCGAGCAGCGTGCTGCCGCCTGCCGCGGCCGTGAAGATGGGGCCCATTCCCGGCGCGGCAGAAATCAGTCTGACCGTCGATGGCGTGACGCTCACCGATGTGGTCGCCACCGCAAGTGGCAAGCCGGTCGAATGCATTAACGGCGTGCTGCCGACGCCGATGGGCTTCGCTACATTGATCTCCTGGTCAGGCCTCGATATCGGCCGCGACCGCGGCAGCCCGGTGGGCGACTACCCCGCACCGTTTGCGTTCACCGGGCTGTTGCGCAAGGTGACAGTGGTGATGGATGACGACCAGCAACTCGATGGCGAAGCGGTCGGGCGTGCGGAGATGGCGCGCCAGTAAGCTTCAGGTCTGACACTCGATGTGCCAGTTGTCAACGAGGCAATGCCCTGAAGCCCGCTCTGACAGCCACTCTCAGGCCTTCACCGTCCACCACCCGCTCCCAGAGCCTTTCTCCGGCATGCATAGCCGGTAAATCAGCGGTACGATAAACGCCGTCATCACGGTGGCGATCGACAGGCCCCACACGATCGCGCCGGCCACCGGCTGCCACAGCAGTGACTCACCGCCGATACCAAACGCCAGCGAGGCCAAGCCGCCGATGGTGGTGGTGCTGGTGATCAAGATCGGCACGATGCGCCGCCGCGCTGCATAGACCGCCGCGTGCAGCACGCTCATGCCGCGCGCGCGGCGCTCGTTGGCGGCGTCGATCAGCACGATGGCCGAGTTCACCGCGATGCCGGTGAGCGCAATCACGCCATAAAGGGTGTAGAGCGACATCGGGTTGCGCGAGAGCAGGAGGCCGAGGGCGACGCCGGTGAAGGCCATCGGCACGGTGACCAGAATCATCATTGGCTGAAAGTAGCTGCGAAATTGCGCGGCGAGGATCATGTAGATCAATCCCAAGCCCAGCAGGAACAAGAGCTTCATTGCGTCGAGTGCTTCATCGAGGTCGTCGAGCTCGCCGGAGAAATCGAGGTCGGCGTTGGGGTGCTGTAACTGGATTTTTTTCCATTCGGCTTTGAGGATGTCATTCGCCTTGCCGGTGTCGGTGAGGGTCTTGTCGAGGTCGCCGGTGACGGTAACTGATCGCTTCAATCCGTAGTGCTTGATGATGCCGCGGCTGGTGCGCGTTTCGATCTGCACCAGTTGGCGCAGGGGCACGCTACCGCCGCCTGGCAGGGCGATCGGGTCGTCGAGAATTGCGGCGATGTCGGTCTCGGCCTCGCGCCGCGCGCGCACGCGTAGTTCGATCTTCTCCCGCTTGTCGCGTGTGATGACGACGATCTCGCCTTCCACATGCAGGCGCACCAGGCGCGCCACCAGCGCCGGTGACAGCCCCGCGTTCTTGAGTGCATCGCGGTCGAGGGTCAGCACCAGTTCGGGCCGGCCTGGTACGTCGTCGTCGACCACATCGCGCGCGCCGGGGATCTTCTCGCGTGCGATTTTCTTGAGTGCGTCGGCGGCGGCGCGCAGTTCACCAAAGTCATCGGCGCGCACGTTGACCTTGATCGGCTTACCGGCTGGCGGCCCGCCCGAGAGTTGCGTGAAGCTCACCACGCCGGGGCCGGGCAGTTTCTCGATGGTGCTGCGCATCGCCTCGACCACCTGCGGCGTGGTGCGGCCATCATCGCCGCGTGCGTTGAGCGAGATCACCACTTGGGCGTAAGCGTCGCCATAGAGTGGTTCGGTGTCGGTAAATTTGAGGCCCGCATAGGTGGCGATGCCGCGCGCTTCGCCGTCCTTGAGGTAAGTCTGTGCGCGCGCCGCCACTTCGTCCATTCGCTTCAAGGTGGTTTCAATCGGCGTGCCCGGTGGCATGTCGACGTTCACATAAAACACGCGCAGCGGATCGAACGCAAAAAACTGCACGTTGATCGCCCCGCCCGCGAGCGCGCCGGCAGCGGCGGCGAAGGCGAGCAGCATTGCGCCCAGGGAGAGCTTGGGGTGGCGGAACACCTTGATCAGCCAGCGGCTGTAGGCCGAGCGCAAGCGCCGCGTAAAGCGCGTGCGCCAGATTTGCACGCGGCCCGGTTTCGGCGGTGCAGGCGGCAGGGCGCTGATGTGCGCGGGCAACATCCAGAACGCCTCGACCAGTGAGATCAACAAGGCGAGCGAGACCACGAAGGGAATCACGAACATGAATTTGCCGAGGATGCCCGGCAGCAGCATCAGCGGCAAAAACGCCGCGAGCGTGGTGCCGACTGACGAGAGCACTGGCGCAAACACTTCGTTGACCGCACCGACGGCGGCATCGAAGGCGTTTTCGCCACGCTCCATGCGGTAGTAGATGGTCTCGACAATCACCACCGCGTCATCGACCAGCATACCCAGCGCAATCACTACGCCGAGCAGCACCGACACATTGAGCGTGGTGCCGGTGGCGTGCAGCACGGCAAAGGTGCCGGCGAGTGAAAACGGAATGCCGAGCGACACCAGCACCGCGATGCGGCTGCCGAGGAACAACCAGCAAATGGCGAACACCACCAGCAAGCCGTAGAGCGCGTTCGACTCCATGATGCGGATCGCCTCGCGCGTCGGAATGGTCTGGTCATCGAGCAGGGTCAACTCGACGCCGCGCGCGGCGAGCAGCGGGTTTTTCTCGGCGATAAAGCCGTTGATGCGCTCGACCAGTTTGAGGGTGTTGGTGTAGCTCTTCTTGGTCACCGAGAACACCACGGCGGGGCGGCCCTGAAAGCCGGCGAGCGTGGAAGCGCGGGCACGCTCACGCGACACGCGCGCGACGGCATCGAGCGAGGCGGTGGCGCCGCGCGGCGAGAGCACCGAGACCTTGGCGAGCTCGGCCGGGTCCATGCGCTCGCCAAGCACGCGCACCAGCCATTCGCGGCCGGTGGCAGCGCCACCGGCGGGGTTGCCGGCGGCGCTGCCAGCCCCGTCGCTGCCCGGCACCTGCGCCGTCGTGCGTGCGCGCCCGGCAAACGTATCGCGAAACCAGCCCGACACCGAGTCGGCGACATCGGCCCCGGTCAGATTGCGCGCAGCCGTTGCACGCGAATCGAACTCGACGCGCAACTCCGGGTCGCGCAGGCCAACCGCATAGACACGGTCGATGCCCGGCATGCGCTCCATCTCCTCGCGCAGCGCGCGCGCCAGCGAGCGCAGGGTCTCGTCATCGGCGCGACCGGCGAGCACCACCTGCGCGGTGGGGAAGCCGTTGGACGTGGTGATCTCGAGCACCAGCGGGTCTTTGGCTTCCACCGGCAATTCGGCGCGCTTGTTCTGCAGTTCGCGGCGCAGATCGTTGATGCGCTTGTCAAACAGGCGCGCGTCGATCTCACGAAAGCGCACCAGGATCGACGAAATGTTTTCGCGGCTTGAACTCTGCACATAGCGCACGTCGGGCACGCTTTTGATCGCGTCTTCGAGCGGATTGGTGATGCGCTTTTCAACGTCCTCGGCCGACGCGCCCGGCAGGCTCGCGACGATGTTGACCCAGTTGAAATTGATCTCGGGGTCTTGCTCGCGCGGCATCTGCAAATAGGCGAGCAGGCCCACCAGCAGCACGCACACGAACGTGATGTTCGCCAGCGGGTGATTGCGGATCAGCAGGCTGAAAAAACGCATGAGAAGACGCCTGCCTTACTTTTTTGCTTCGGCTTTAGCGGCCGGTGGCACCGGCTTTTCCGTTGCCACCGTGCCAGAAGCGTTGGTGGGAGCGGCTGGCAGCGGGGGCAGGCTCAACACCCTGGTCCCAAGCGGCATTCCAGCCGGTATCAATGCGGGCCGGCCTTCCTGCGCATCGTCCAGTGCGACGAAACGTTGGCCTTCGGCCAGATAGACGCCGAGCTTTCCCTCGCGGCGCTGCAGGTAGGCGGGGGGAATGTGCGGCAGATGCTCACGCCAGACGATGCGGCCTTCGAGGCCGGGCTGCAAGGCGAGGGCGGGGCCCGCAGCCTTGGCTGCGCTTGCGCTGCCGGTACGCGGCATCGCGCCGTTCGCGCTCGCGTTGGCCGCCGCACCCGCAAGCGCCGTGGCCGGCAGCGCCGCTGCCGTCGCCAGCCGCGCCTCCACCGTGCGCGACTCACGGCCAATCACCGGCGAGACGCGCAGCACACGCGTCGCTGCCTCCATGCTGCCGCTGACAAATGTCACCGCCTGCGCCGCGCGCAAACTGCTCACGTCGCGCGGCTGCACCTGTGCGGTCAGTTCGGTACGTCCGGCCTCGACCAGCGATATCAACGGCGTGCCGGGGGCGGCCAGCTCGCCGCTCTGCGCCAGCCGCGCGCGCACCACGGCGGCGAAGGGCGCGCGGATCACGCACTTGGCAAGATTGCGCTCGGCGCTGGCCACCTGCGCTTCATTGAGTTTCACGTCAGCGCGTTGCACCGCAGCCTCGGTCTCGCGCTGGGTCAGGCCATCAGCCGAGATAAAGTTTTTGGCGTGCAAATCGCGCGCACGCGTCAATTGCGCCTCTGCCTGCAGCAAGCGCGCGCGGCTCGCATCAAGGGCAGCACGGGCGCGCGCCAGCGCCAGTTCGTAGTCACGTGCATCGATGCGTGCCAGCACCGCACCCTTGGGCACCACGCCGCCGACCGCATCGGTCAACTCGACGATCTGGCCCGCCACTTCGGCGGCGATTTTCGACTCGTTGGCGGCGAGTACCGAGGCTGGCGCGTCGCGCTCGGGGAACACCGCGATGTCCTTGAGCGTCGCCGGTGCTTGCGCCAGCGCGAGCAGCGGCACCAAGGCAGCGGCAAATAACCAGGCATGCATGACATCATTCTGTAAATGTTGCAACGCGGCATGATAGCGCACCGTGTCGTACCAGCGCTGAACCCTTGCAGGTCTTGCGGGAGCGCCGGGAGTGCTTTTGCGGGTGCGGCGCGCCGTCGCGGCTATACTCGGGCGATGCACGTTGCGGTGCTGCACGGCCTCGTTGTGCATTGGTGATATCTCCCAGTTCGCTGGCAACCGCTTCTCGATTCCTTTCCACCCGCCTTCATGTCCTTTCTGATCCGCTCGATCCGGAGCACCGGTGCAGGCCAAGAGTCTTGGGGCGCAGCACGGTGCGGTAAGGATGCGGCGGTCATCGAAACCGCCATGCGCGAGCCGCAGGCAATCGCATGAGCGAGGACCGCGCCGCCATCCGCGCCGCTGCGCCGATATTGCTCGGCGCAGCTGTCATGCTCAGTCTCGCGATGGGTCTGCGCCAGAGCCTCGGGCTGTTTGTGCAGCCCGCAATCAAGGACATCTCCATCCTGGTCGCCGATTTCACGCTGGCGATCGTGATTCAGAACATTGCCTGGGGTGTGTTGCAGCCGGTCGCGGGTGCGCTTGCAGCGCGCATCGGCTTTCGCTGGGTGTTGATATCCGGCGTCGTGAGCTACGCATTGGGCATGCTGACGCTGGCGCTCAGCCACAGCTTGTTCGGGGTGATTGTCGGCGCCGGCATTTTCATCGGCGCGGCGCTAGCCTGTTGCGGGTCGGGCATGGCGATGGCGGTGGCGTCGCGCCCGGTGCCGGCAGTGGTGCGCAGTACCGTGCTGGGCATGGTGTCGGCAGTCGGTTCGCTCGGGGCGCTGTTCACCGCGCCGCTCGGTCAGTTGCTTAACGTCGAGTGGGGCTGGCGCGCCGGCGTGTTTGGCTTTGCCGCGATTGCGCTTTTGATGCTGCCGTTTGCGTGGATGGCCGGGCGCGTTGATAAAGTGGTGACCGCACCTCGCCCCAAGACCGGGCAAGGCTCGGAGTCAGCCATGGCCGTGATGGGGCAGGCGTTTCGCCATCGCCCCTTCATGATCATGACCTGTGCCTACTTTGTGTGCGGCCTGCAGCTCACCTTTCTGACCACGCACTTGCCCTCGTATCTGGCGCTGTGCGGGCAGGAGCCGATGCTCGCGGCCAAAGCTCTCGGCACCATCGGCGCCTTCAATGTGCTCGGCAGCCTGTTCTTCGGTTGGGCGGGTGGGCGCTGGTCCAAGCCGATGCTGCTCGGCGGTCTTTACATGGTGCGCTCGCTCGTGCTGGCCTGGTACTTCGGCGCGCAGCCGACGCCGGACAACACGCTGGTGTTCGCCGCGCTGATGGGGTTTTTGTGGCTCGGCGTCGCGCCGTTGATCTCCGGCGCGGTGGTCGAAATGTTTGGCCTGCACTGGCAGGCGATGGTGCAGGGGCTGGCGTTCTCCAGCCACCAGATCGGCAGCTCGCTGGGCGCGTTTGGTGGCGGCTATTTGTTTGATCTGTTCGGCAACTATCAGTTGGCGGCACAGATCGGGATTGGCATGGGGCTGACGGCCGGTGTTGTGCAGTTCCTTGCCGGGTTGCCGCGTTGGGGCGGGGGCAGCAAGGGGCCGCTGCGGGTGGCAGCCTAAGCACACCCGATGGGCTGGCGAAAGATGCGCCACCCCTGCGGCGTGACTGTCACGGCGCGCGTGCCTTCAATGCGGCGGATCCAGCCTGCTTCAAAACTGCGCGCGCATAGCGCCGACCCGACCGCGCCAGCCAGATGGGGCCGCCGTTCACTCCAGTCGAGGCAAGGGCGGCAAAACGTGCGCGCGGGTTTGCCGTTGCCTGCAGTGAGCCGCGCAACATTGATACCGAGCTCGTCAAAGAGCTGCATGCCGGCTTCGGTTACCGCGCCCGCATCGTGCGTGAGCTCAACATAGCCGCCCGATGCAAGCGCATCGGCCAGCGCGACGCCGAGATGTCCAGCCAGATGGTCGTAGCAGGTGCGCGCAGCGCGCAGCGCGGCATCGCGCGGGCCGGTAACTGGTGCCGGGCGCATGCTCGCCATCCCTGCTGCGACCTGCATGATGCTTTCGATCATTTGCGCCACCGCTGGCGTGGCGAGCCGGTGGTAGCGATGCCGCCCTTGTTGGGTGACGTGTACGAGCCCTGCCGCCGTCATTTTCGCCAGGTGACCGCTCGCGGTTTGCGGTGTCACGTGGGCGACGCGCGCCAATTCGCTGGCCGTCAGCGCGCGGCCGTCCATCAATGCGTGCAACATGCCAGCGCGCGCGGGATCACCGGCGAGCGCGGCGACTTCGGCAAACCTAGCGTTGCTTGACATGGGCAGAGTGGATTGCTTTGATCATCTGAGCTTACGCCGTCCTTGCGCAAGATGCTTCGGCCTGCGCCGAAACATTGTTCGCTCATTTGGCGCACGGTGACGGTCAGAACCAGATCGCCGCGGCATCAAGGAGGCAACATCAACGCAACATCAAGGCAACATCGACGCAATATCCATGGCGATCACGATGTCAGGTGACAACCGGGCGAGACGTTTCTTCGGCTGGCGCGCCGTGCAGGCGGCGTTTGTGTTGGCGCTGTTCGGCTGGGGTTTGGGTTTTTACGGGCCGCCGATTTTTTTGAGCGTTATCGTCCAATCACAGGGCTGGCCGCTGGTGCTGGTTTCTGCGGCGGTCAGCCTGCACTTCCTGACCGGCGCGCTGAGCGGCGCGAATTTACCTGCCTTGCACCGGCGCTATGGTGTGGCCACGACAACCAAAGCCGGTGCGCTCGCGATGGCTGCCGGCATCACCGGTTGGGCTGCGGCAAGCTCGCCGTGGCATCTGTTCGCAGCGGCGGCCCTGAGCGGCGCAGGCTGGGGCACGATGAGTGCGGCGGCGCTCAACGCCATCGTCTCCACCTGGTTCGTGCAGGGCCGCCCGGCGGCACTGGGCATGGCTTATAACGGCGGCAGCGCGGGCGGCATCATTTTTTCGCCGCTGTGGGTGGTGGCCATCGGCGTACTGGGATTTCAGCTTGCGGCAGCGGTGATCGCGGCGTGCATGCTGATCACGGTGTGGGTGCTGGCAGAAACGGTGTTTTCCAAAACGCCGGCCATGCTCGGCTTGCGCCCGGACAATGACGCGCCCGGCGCTGCCGTGGTCTCGCTCACCGCGGCAACGGCGCGCCCCCTGCCGGGGCGATTGTTGTTGCGCGACCGCAAATTCATAACGCTTTGTGCCGGCATGACGCTGGGGCTGTTCGCGCAGATCGGGCTGGTCGCGCACCTCTATTCATTGCTGGTGCCGGCGCTCGGTGCGCAACAGGCTGGCCTGGCGATGGGGCTGGTGACGGTCATGGCGATAGTTGGCCGCACACTGCTCGGCTGGCTGTTGCCGCAGGGCGCTGACCGGCGGCTGGTTGCGTGCTGCGGTTATGGGTTGCAGATTGCGGGGTGTGCCGCCTTCATGCTGGCAGGCGGCGGCAATGTTCCCCTGTTGTATTGCGGCGTGCTGCTGTTCGGCCTTGGATTCGGCAACGCCACTTCATTGCCGCCACTGATCGCGCAAGTTGAATTCATCAGGGAAGATGTGCAGCGTGCGGCGGCCCTCATGATTGCGATCGCGCAGTGCGGCTACGCCTTCGCCCCGGCGTTCTTTGGATTGATCCGGGAGTTCGCCGTGCCAGCTGCGGGCGACGCCGTGGGCAGCGCACCCGGCGCGGCGTTGGCCCTCTTTGCCGCCGCAGCGCTGGTGCAGGCGCTTGCGGTTGCTGCCTTTCTGGCAGGACGGCGCTGACTCCATGCCTGCACCTCGGCCAATAAATCGGGATGCCGATCGAGGAGGGGCATTTTGAACACCCAATCCGTCGCCTGCCCGCGCACAAACATCAAACCGCCATCTCCAGGCCGACCCGCAAACCTTCGATTACCACGTTCGACTGGAAGCGCAGCACTGCTGTTGAGGCGAGCAGCAGCGTCTTCGAGTAGTCGTCGTAGTCCTGCATGTCGTGGACGATCACGGTCAGGATGTAATCGACTTCGCCGGTGACGTAATACATCTGCTGGGTACGAGCGTCGGCAAGCAGGCGCTTTTGCAGGGCATTGACTTCGACCTTCTTGCCGTAGTCCACCTTGACGCCGACGATGAAGGTCATGCGCTTGCCGAGGGCGTCGGCATTGAGGAGCGCCACTTCACGCTCGATCACACCGGTGGCCCGCAGGCGCTTGATGCGGCGTTGCACCGATGAAGCCGACAGGCCGATCGCCGAGCCGAGCACCTCGGCCGTGACGGTGGTATCGCGCTGCAACCGTGCAAGCAGCTTGCGGTCGTGGTCATCGAGAATGATGTTGCGGAGTTTTTTCATAATTTCGCAATCCTTGCGGAAAACCCGCACGATTATGCGGCAAAACTCCGCACTCCTGCGAGTCAGGTGCATATCATGAGGGCTTCGATCTCAAGGCCCCACACTCCTCGCGAGTCGCATCCGCCCATGTACCTGCCCACCCATTTCGCCCAACCCGACGTCGCCGAACTGCATCGACTGATGCAGGAATTTCCGTTGGGGTCGTTGGTGGTGAACGGCCCACAGGGGCTCGACGCCAACCCGATGCCGTTCGAATTCGACGCCGGCGCCGGGCCGCATGGTGCGCTGATTGGCCACGTAGCGCGTGCCAATCCGCTCTGGAAAGAAATCGCCAACGAGGCTGAGGTGCTGGTGATCTTCCGCGGCGGCGATGCCTACATCTCGCCCAACTGGTACCCCTCCAAGCACGAGGACCACCGCTCGGTGCCGACCTGGAATTACCGCCTGGTGCATGTGCACGGCCGGATCCGGTTTCACGATGATGCGAAATTCGTGCGCGGCGTGGTGGCGCGCCTGACGCGCAACCACGAAACGCGCACCCCGGACAACACACCCTGGAAGATGGGTGATTCGGCGCCGGAGTATATTGATGCCCGTCTGGCCGAGATCGTCGGCATCGAAATCGCGGTCGAGCGCATCGTCGGTAAATGGAAACTGAGCCAGAACCGCCCCGCGCGTGACCGCAACAACGTCGTGCAAGAGCTGCAGAAGCGCGGCGAGCACACGATTTCAGAGGCGATGCGCGCCGTCAAGAGTTGATTACCGTACCGTCGTACCAAGCGTATTCATTTCGAATCATTTCAACTGAAGGAGATCACCATGGACATGACCGACGTTGCGCAAGACCTCGCCGCATTCTGGATGCCGTTCACGCCGAACCAGCAATTCAAGAAGGCGCCGCGCCTGCTCTCGGAAGCAAAGGGCATGTACTACAAGACCCCCGACGGCCGCGAGATCCTCGATGGTGTCGCCGGCTTGTGGTGCGTTGCTGCCGGCCATTGCCGCACCGAGATCGTCAAAGCGGTGCAGGATCAGGTCGCGCGCATGGATTTCGCGCCCACCTTCAACATGGGCCACCCAGTCGCGTTCGAAGCCGCCAACCGGCTGGCGGCGATTACCCCGCCCGGCCTGAACCGCATCTTCTTTACCAACTCGGGTTCCGAGTCCGCCGATACCGCGATGAAAATCGCGCTGGCCTACCACCGGGCGCGCGGTGAAGCCTCGCGCACCCGCATCATCGGCCGCGAACGCGGCTATCACGGTGTCAATTTTGGCGGCATGAGCGTCGGTGGCATACCCGGCAATCGCAAAACTTATTCGGCCAACATGGCACCGGGGGTGGACCACCTGCGCCACACCCACGATCTGGCACGCAATGCCTTCTCCAAGGGCCAGCCGGCGCACGGTGCCGAGTTTGCCGATGAGCTCGAGCGCCTGATTGCGCTGCACGATGCGTCGAACATTGCCGCGGTGATTGTCGAGCCGATGGCCGGTTCGGCTGGCGTGCTGGTGCCGCCCAAGGGCTACCTCGAAAAATTGCGCGCCCTGTGCGACAAGCACGGCATCCTGCTGATATTCGATGAAGTCATTACCGGCTTCGGCCGCATGGGCACGGCGTTCTCCTACGACAAGTTCAAGGTCAAGCCGGATCTCATGACCATGGCCAAGGCGATCAATAACGCCACCGTGCCGATGGGCGCCGTGGCGGTGCGCCAGGACATTCACGACACCATCGTCGGCGCCACCGCCGAGGGCACCATCGAGTTCATGCATGGCTACACCTATTCGGCGCATCCGCTGGCGTGTGCTGCGGCCAATGCGACGCTGGCGCTGTACGAACGCGACAATCTGTTTGATCGTGCTGCCTCGCTCGAGGGCTATATGGAAAATGCCGCGCATGCGCTCAAAGGCTCGAAACATGTGATCGACATTCGCAACATCGGCCTGGTCGCCGCAATCGAAATGGAACCGCGCCCGGCCGGGAAGGACGGCTCTGGCGGCCCGGGCAAACGCGGTTACGAGGTGTTCACGCGCTGCTTCGCCAAAGGCGTGCTGGTGCGCGCCACCGGCGACACGATTGCGGTATCGCCGCCGCTGATTGTCGAGAAGGAGCAGATTGACCGCATCTTCGCCACCGTCGCAGAAGCAATCAAGGCCATCGATTGAGCTCACACGCCTGATCTGACCGCCGGAGTCGTTGAAGGCAGCGAGAGAAAATACATGCGCACCGCCGTACGGGTTTGGGACGAGCCGGTCGGCCGCAGGGCGGATGGAAGCCCGTGGCAGATTCGCTTCGTCGAGATCACAGGAAGTGAAAGCGGACCTGCCACAGCGTTCATTTCCGGCATGTATGGCGACAAGCCGATGGGTTGCCTTGCCGTACATGAATTGCAACGCCGCCTCGCGGCCTCGACACTCAAGGGCCGTGTGATCCTGATTCCCGCCGCCAACCCACCGGCCTTCGGGACGGGCACTCGTTTGAGCCCCGATCACCTTGAGTTCAATCGCCGCTTCCCGGGGCAGCCTGACGGATTTCTCACCGACCAACTCACCCACCATATCTCACGCAAATTATTTGATTTGTGCGATTGCATCGTGGATCTGCAACCCGGTACCCCGCTCATCAACCGCAGCTACATCGCCGACTATGGGGACCGCGAATTCACGGCGTCTTTCGGCTACTTGCCGGTGATCATCGACCGGCCATTTGAGGGACAACTAAGCAAAGTGGCGGCAGCCCGCGGGCTGCGCTCGTCTCTTGCGGAATGGGGCGGCGGTCCGGACACCAATCTTTCGGTGGGTGTCGAGGGCGCTCTGAACGTGCTGCGCTATCGCGGACAGATCGGTGGAAAAACCACCGGGCCGAGGAAGGTGCCACTGATCAAGCGCGTGCGCATGTTCCATCCCTCGACTGCCGGCATACTGCAGTACCGCGTCAGCGCCGCAGAAGTCGGCACACCGGTATCCAGGGGCCTGCTGGGGTGGGTGGCAAGCATTGCCACCGGCGAGCATTTGGAGGAGTTCGTGCTTGACGAAGATGGCGCGGTGCTGCTTCTGGCTGCCAATACCCCTGCCACCTGTGCTGCGGGGGACCGTGGTCTGATGGTCGGTTTTCCTGTTGGTGAAATCGATGTTCCCCAATCGTGATATTTCAAGATTATTTTGCGATGAATCACTGCACAACCAGACTATCCGGATCGTCAATCGGCGGGCGAGCCAACATACCTGAATAGCCGAACATCAACTGACGGAAAAAAAGGAGCGCGATATGGCGATGCAAGTTCGATTCCGGAGGGTCTTGGATGCGCTGTTGATAGCGTTTGCCCTGACAATTTTTGGCACGCCGCTCATGGCGCTGGCACAGATTGAATTTCCCTCCAAACCGATACGGCTTGTAGTGCCGTTTGCGGCCGGCGGCGGCACCGACATCGCGGCACGCCTGATTGCGCAAAAGCTGACGGAGTCGCTCAATCAGCCGGTGATCGTGGATAACCGGCCTGGCGACAACTCGATAATCGGCACCAACTTTCTCGCCAAGGCTGCGCCTGACGGATACACCTTGGGATTGCTGGCCAATCCGGGCATTGCGCCCGGTCCGTTGATGCGCGCCAGCATGCCCTACGACCCGATCAAGGACTTCACCCATCTGGTGCTTGTAAGCACAGCCCCCAACGGGTTTGCCGTGCGGATGGACCATCCCGCGAAGAGCTTGCAGCAGTTCATCGAGATGGCCAAAGCCAGGCCCGGGGTTCTCAGTTACGGCACATCCGGAATCGGTTCGTCCGGATTCCTCACTGGAGAGTTGCTCAAGGACAGGGCGAAGATCAATATCCTGCACGTTCCCTACACCAAGGGAAACGCGCCGATGAACGCGGATTTGCTGGGTGGCCATATCGACGTGGAGTTTGACGGCATGTTGTCCGTATCGTCATTCGTGCGCGGCGGCCGTTTGCGTTTGTTGGCAGTGACCGGGGTGAGGCGGTCGCCGCTGTTTCCGGACGTGCCGACAATCGATGAGGTTGTGCCGGGCGTGTCGGGTGAAGCGTGGAACGGGCTGAGTGCGCCTGCGAACCTTCCCCCCGCAGTCGCCGAAAAATTGCGGGTCGAGATCACCAAGGTGCTGGCCCTGCCCGAGGTACGTGCCCGTTTTCAGGACCTTGGCTCGACTCTGGTCAACCAGGGGCAGCGTGAATACCTGGCGCATATTGAGCGGGAAAACGCAGTAAACGGGCCAATCATCAAAGCCGCAAACATTCGCCAGGAATGAAGTCGGGGTCGGGCGAACGCCTGAGCGGCGAATGCTGAATTCGGCGGCCGGCAGCACAAGAGCGCAAGAAAGCCTGCCTGCCGCAGGAACAAAATTGCCGTTTCAGGCCACCGCTGGATGTCATTGGCCGGCATTACCCGTCAAGGAGAAAAGTGCGTGAAGATCGGAATCGTGGGCGCAGAAAACGGTCACACTGTTGGTTTCGCCAAGGTGCTCAACGTGGACAAGAGCATCCGTGGCGCCCGCGTGATCCAGGTCTGGGGCGAGACTCGAGCGCTTGCCCTCCGGGCTGCGGCGGCTGGCGCGATTCCACAGATCGTGCGAACTCCCGAGGAGCTCATAGGAAAGGTCGATGGCGCGGTCGTGGACCATCGGCACGGCAGGCTCCACCTGCCGGCGGCCATGCCGTTGCTGGAGGCCGGGATCCCCCTTTTTGTCGACAAGCCCTTTTGTTATCGCGTGACCGAGGGCCGCCGCTTTCTTGCAAGGGCAGCGGAGTTGCAAGTACCGGTCTGTTCCTTTTCTGCGATGCACAAGCACGAATCCTTTCGTACCCTACAAAGAGAGGTGCGCCGGTTGGGAAAAATTCACATCGTAGTCACCACGGGTGCCTGCGACATCAGGTCGAGGTGGGGAGGCATCTTCTTCTATGGTATTCATCAGGTTGATATGGCGCTGCGTCTTTTGGGGTACCAGCCACGCACGGCCCAGGTAATCAGAGGCAAGGGCAAGAACCACGCTGCGATGCTCGGGTTTGACAATGGCGCCGTGGCGGTGATGAATCTGATCGGTGCTGGATCAGCCCAGTTCCACGTCACCGTAATTGGTGAAAATGGCCGCCTGGACCGCCCGATCACCTACGACCGAAGCCCCTATCTGAGCGCAGTGCGGGCTTTCACCAAAATGTTCAAAAGCGGAAAAAGCCCGGAGAGCACAGCGAGCATGCTGGTTCCGGTAGCAGTCTTGGAAGCGCTTGAAAAATCGGTAAGCAGCGGCAAAAAAGTCAAAATCGGCTCTATTTGATCGCGGCAATCTTTGCGACGCAGAAAAATGTGCGTTGGCCAGGAGAATGCGGCGCAAGAGTGAACTGGTTAGTGTTATTCAACTGAGCATGGAGACCGTATGCCGCGTTTGCCGTATCCCGACCCAAACCAGGTTCCCGAAAACGTTCGCGAGATTCTGGCAAAGCGCCCGCCGCGCAACGTCTTCCGGGCATTGTCCCACGCGCCAGCGCTGGTGCCCGGCCTGATGGAGCTGACTGGCGCCATCCTCTATCACGCCAAGCTCGAACCACTGCTGCGCGAGCTTGCCATCCTGCGGGTAGGCCACCTGTGTGGCTCGATGTATGAAGTGACACAGCATCGCAAGATAGCGCAGGCGGTCGGCCTGTCGCGGGAAAAGATCGACGGCACGGCGCACGACGCCAATCACGTGCTCTTCTCGGGGCGCGAACTGCTGGTGTTGCGGATGGCCGAACAGGTCGTGCGCAAGGTGAAGGCCGACGCGGCGCTCTTTGCCGAGACCCTCAAGGAACTGGGCAGCGAGAAGACCATGGAACTAATCGTTATCATCGGCACCTACACCTTGCTCGCGCAGGTGCTCGAGAACGCCGAGGTTGAGCTCGAGGAAGGTGGCTGCCGGTCGCAGGAAGACTCGGACCGGATCTTCGGATACCAGGCGAAAAAAGGGTGAGGGCGGTGATGTTCGTTCCCCGCCCCTGCGGTGGGGAAATTGGCATCCGCATTCAACTCAAACAGCGCAGCCGCCCTCTTTCCCGGCAACCTTGCATTCGATCAACTGTGGTTTGTGGGTTCAATACGGGGTGCTTGACGCCCCGATTCTTTTTTGCCGAACACCGTGTCACCTGAACATCGCAAGCAATGGGCCTTCGCCCTGATATTCATCGCGCCATCCCTGTGGAGCGTGAATTATCTCGTGGCGCGCAGTGCCGCCGACACGGTGGCGCCGCATCTGCTGGCGCTGGGGCGCTGGTGCATCGCCGGCTTGCTGCTGCTGGCTTTTTCATGGCCCGAGATCAGCGCCAAGCGTGCCGCCATCGGGCGCGAATGGAAGCAGTTTCTGTTGCTCGGCGCGCTCGGCATGTGGATCTGCGGCGCCTGGGTCTACATCGGTGCGCGCACCACACCGGCCTCGAATATCGGCTTGTTGTATGCGACCTCGCCGGTCATGATCGCGCTGGTCTCGACCTTTGTGTTGAAAGAGCGCATGGGGCCGGTGCAGGGCTTTGGCGTGGCGCTGGCCTTCGCCGGCGTGCTGCACGTGGTCTTCAAGGGGCAGTGGGGCAGCGTGACGGATGTGACGTTCACGATTGGCGACGCGTGGATTCTCGCCGCGGTGCTGGCCTGGACCGTGTATTCATTGCTGCTCAAGGCCTGGCCCTCGGCATTTGGGCCGATGGCGCGTCTCACGCTGATCGTGCTCGGCGGCATCCCGGTGTTGATCCCGTTCACCTTGATCGA
Organism: Burkholderiales bacterium; assembly: GCA_031362905.1. Lineage (GTDB taxonomy): Bacteria > Pseudomonadota > Gammaproteobacteria > Burkholderiales > JAEUOS01 > CANJDH01. Next base: position 16,648 of record JANLTL010000164.1, read on the forward strand.
AGCGGTCTGGTTCATGCCGACCCAGCTGTCGTGGACGACCCTGGGTTACATCGTTGCAGCGGCCGTGTTTCCTGGCTTCGGCGCCTACCTCGCGTATTCCTTCATGCAGCGCGAACTCGGTGCGGCGCGTGTCGGCGTGGTGCTGTACCTCGGGCCGATCTACGCGGCGGTGACCGGCTATCTGGTGCTGGGCGAACCGATCCGCGGTTTTCACTGGCTTGGCGCGGCATTGATCCTGCCGGGGATTTATCTCGCCACGCGACCCATGGCCAGGCCGGTGCAGGCCTGAGAGCCGCTACCAGAGCCATTGTTGCGGCATGATCTGCCGAGACTGGCTCCTGAAGCGGTTCCTGGCGATGCTGTCAAATGCGCATCGTCGCCGGCATCAATGATGCCGGCACCGCGCAAAAGATCGGCGACCACATCGGTCAATCCACCCGGCCACCAACCATCGCCCGAGCGAGAGAATGTCGCGCAGATCGAGCAGTTCATCGGCTAGCAGGCTTTCACTGAATGCTCACGCGAGGCGGGCACGGGATGACACAATGCGGATGGCTTCCGATCGGCTGCCTTCCACACGCTTGACGCCATCACATCCACGCGCATCGCAAGTCCCCGCAAAGCCGCAAATCGTGAATTCCCCTTACCGCCTTTTTCTCGCGGTGACCTTGCCGCTGGCTGCGTTCAACCTGATCAACCAGGCTGCGCGCACGGTAATGGCCGTCATCGGGCCGGTACTGGCGACCGAATTCGCCCTGTCCGCAAGCGAACTGGGCATGCTGGCCGCCTGCATGCTGGCGGCCTACGGCGTGGCGCAATTGCCGGTGGGCGTGGCGCTCGACACGGTGGGGCCGCGTCGCATACAGGCGGGTGCGTGCCTGATTACGGCTGCCGGGTTTGCCGTATTTGCGCTGGCGCATGGGCTGGCCGGGTTGGCCGTCGCGCGGGTGATCCTCGGTATCGGCATTTCGGCCGCCCTGATGGCCATTATCAAGGCCAATACGCAATGGTTTCCGCCTGCACAGGTATCCAACATGACCGGGATTGCCATGGTAGTGGGCTCCTTGGGCAGCGTGCTCACAACCCTACCGGTCGAGGCTGCGTTGCCTGCGTTCGGCTGGCGCGGCGTGTTCTGGCTGCTGTGCGCCGCCTCACTGGCGACGGCGGCCTGGATCTTCTTCTCCGTACGCGACAAACCGTCCACCGAACCGCGCCGCACGCTTGCCGCCGAATTGGCAGTCACCGCAGATATCCTCGGTTCGCGCCGGTTCTGGTGCTATGGTCCGGCGTCGGCGATGCTCTCGATCATGAACTTCGCCTACCTGGGCTTGTGGGCCGGGCCATGGCTGCGCGATGTCGCGGGTTACGACGGCGTGACGCGCGCGCATACCTTGCTCCTCTACACCATTGCACTCATGATCGGCGGCTGGGCGGTGGGCTGGGCCGGCAGCCGCGCCCAGGCCCGCGGCCTGCCGGCCATCCTGGTGCCGACCCTGTGCACCGCCGGCCTGGTGGCCGCGCAGGTGGGCCTGATGTTGCAGCCGACCGGCGCGTTGGCGGTGATCAGCGTGTGGGCCCTGTTCGCCTTCTGTGCCTCCGCAGGCCCCACCGCCTACATCGCGGTGGGACAGATGTTTCCGGTCGAGCAAACCGCGCGCATCGCCACGGCCATCAACACCCTGACGCTATGCGGCGCCTTCGCGTTGCAGGCAGCCATCGGCGTGATTCTCGACCTGTGGCCGCGCAATGCCGCAGGCGGATGGGATGCCCACGCCTATTCGGCGGCGCTGGCGGTGTCGATTGCCGTGCAATTGGTGGCGGCAGGTGCGGCCGCGCTGGGGCACCGCCGCGGCTGACGCATTGCCCGGAAACTATCCGGCCACGGGCGTCGCTATCATGGGCGTCGCTATCATTGCAATCGGCCGGATGCGGGTGCACTATTCGATCAGAGTCGGCTCGGCCGCGCTTCGTCAGCGGTAAACCGCTGCCATAGACCCGATGCGCGAAAGGAGACTGAAATGACATTCCCATTGGCGGCAGCGCAAACCGGAATTGCCCCTCGCGATAGCCGCCGTGCCATGCTGGCAGCGCTGGCATGCCTGCCCTGGGTCCGCAACGGCTTCGCGCAAAGTGCCGGCTTCCCCGCGCGTACGATCCGCCTGATCGTTCCCTTCAGCCCGGGCGGCGGCCCCGATGTGACCGCGCGCCGCATTGCCGAAGCGCTGACCACGCGCCTCGGCAAGCAGGTGATTGTCGACAACCGGGTGGGCGCCACCGGCATGATCGGCTTGGCCGAGCTGGCGCGCGCACCGGCCGACGGCTACACCATCGTGCTGATCAACCTGGCCAACGCAGTCGCCCAGGCCATGCAGGCCAAGGCGCCGGTCGAACTGGTGCGCGATACCGCACCGGTGGTGTTGCTCGGACATCAATACACGGTGCTGTGTGTCGCGCCCACTTCGCCGGCCCGCACGCTCGCCGAACTGGTGAAGCTGGTCAAGGACGCGCCCGGCGCGCATACGTTTGGGTCGGGCGGCAATGGCACCCCTGCGCACCTGGCCGGCGAGTTGTTCCGCCGCGCCATCGGGGCCGACGCGCGCCACATTCCCTACAAGTCGATCCCGGTGGCACTCACCGATGTCGGCCGCGGCGAAATCAGTTTCATTTTCAGCATCGGCAATTCGGCGATACCGCTGATCCGCAGCGGACGCTTGCGCGCGCTCGCCGTCGCGGCGCCACAGCGCATCGCGGCATTGCCGGACTTGCCCACTGTCACCGAAAGCGGTATCGCCGGGGTCGAGGTACTAAGCTGGACCGGTCTGGCGGCGCCAGCCGGCACGCCGCCGCTGATCATCGACCTGCTCAATCGCGCGGTGCGCGATACGCTGGTGCAGTCTGAGATGCGCCAGTTTTTCGGCAACCTCGGGATCGAGGTCGCGGACGGATCGGCGCAGGAGTTCGGCACACTGGTGCGCGCCGAGACCGTGCGTTGGGCGGCGTTTGTCAAGCAGGCCGGGATCGGCCTCGACTGAGTCGCGCGGGCCGCAGGGCGCCGGGCCGCACCATTGGTTCCCCTCGCTTCGGCCGCGCCCTCATTCGACCTTGATGTTCATCGCGCGTACCAGTGGTATCCAGCGCGCCCGCTGCGCGGCGCCGAAGGCCTCCGCCGTTTCCGGCGTCGACCCGCCCAGATTTTCTGCACCAAACGATTCGATGCGTTTGCGAATCTCGGGGCTGTCCAGCGCGCGGTTGAGATCACGGTTGACGCGTTCGACAATTGCCCGCGGCGTGGCCTTGGGCGCGATCAGGCAATTCCAGGTGTAGGCCTCGTAACCGGGCAGGCCGGCTTGGGCGAAAGTCGGGACATCCGGAAAATCGGGGTGGCGTTTGCCGTGGGTGGCGAGGATGCGCATCGCGCCGCTGCGATGATGCTGACCGGCGGTGGCAAATCCGTCAAATACCAGGTCAACCACGCCGGCGAACAGATCGGCCATTGCCGGGCCGTTGCCCTTGTAGGGCACGTGCAGCAAGTCGATGCCAGCCTCTTTCTTGAAGCTCTCGCCGACGATGTGGCTGATCGAGCTGTTGCCCGCTGAGCCATAGCTGATGCGGCCTGGATTGGCGCGCGCCGCCGCGATCAGCGCGCCGAGGTCGGCCCAGGCGCCTTTTTTCGACGCCAGCACCAGCGGCGTGCTCGAGATCAGTCCGACGGTGGTCAGGTCGCGGTCGATGTCGAAGGGCATCGAGCGAAACAGCGCCGGGTTCATCACCAGTTGCGAACTGGTGCCCAGCCCGAGGGTGTAGCCGTCCGGAGCTGCCTTGGCCACCGCGTCGGTGCCGATCATGCCGCCGGCGCCGGTACGGTTTTCCACCGTGACCGGCTGCCCCAACGACTCGGAAAGTCGGGGCGCCAGCAGGCGCGCGATCACGTCGTTGCCGCTGCCGGTGGCAAACGCGACGATGATGCGCAGCGGGCGCGCCGGCCAGGCCTCCTGGGCCGGTGCAGCCCGGCTCAAGGCGCCTGCACCAAGTGACGCAGCCAAGGTCAGGTTGAAGTGTCTACGATCCATGCGTTGCCTCCTTTGGGTTTACTTGCCCGGCCAGTTCGGCGCGCGTTTCTCGACGAATGCGGCGCGCCCTTCCCTGGCATCTTCGGTCAGTGCCAGGGTCATGATCTGGGTTTCGAGGAAGGAAATCGCCTGCTCGAAGCTCATGTCGGCGGCTGCACGCATCATCGCCTTGCCGCGTCGTATGGCAGTGGGCGATTTGTTGGCGATGCGCTCGATGAGCCAAGTCGTTTTCACGTCCAGGTCGGCCGCAGGCACGACGTAATTGATCAGGCCGATGCGCTCGGCGCGCAGCGCATCGACCGGTTCGCCGGTGATGCACAACTCGGCCAGGTGGCGCGCCCCGATCAGGTGCTGCAATACCGAGAGCACCTGCGCCGGGAACACGCCGATCTTCACTTCCGGCAAGCCGAAGCTGGCATGGTCGGCGGCCACCGCCATGTCGCACATGGCCAACAGGCCCATGCCGCCGGCCATGCAATGGCCGTTGACGCGCGCCACCATTGGCAGGGTGGTGGTCCAGACGTAGCGCAGCAGATCTGCATAGTCAAGGTGTGGCATCGAGGGGTCGTACTGGAACGAGCCCGAACCTTTGGCCAGATCCGCTCCCGCGCAAAACGCCTTGCTGCCGACACCGGTCAGCACGATCACCCGTACGTTGGAATCGGCATGGGCCTGCGCGATGCCGGCGCGTATCCCGGCCAATACCGCAGGGCTCATGGCGTTGCGCCGCTCTTCGCGATTGATGGTGAGCCACATGGCGGCGCCACGCTTTTCGATCAACAGATCCTGACCCTCGGCAGCTTCACTCATGGGACGTTCCTCTTGGTGTGGCGGTGCAGTTTGAAGTTTCGCACGGGTGAGCCGGGCGCCTGCCGCAGCGGCCGGGGGGTTCCCGCCTCAGCTGCCAGGGTGGTTGATCTTGAGGTGCTACCGAGCACTGCCGAGGCAGGCCTGAGAGCCGCTCCCAGAGCCGGTGTTGCGGCATGATCGGCCAGGAGCTGCTCCTGGAGCCATTCCTGGCGATACCCTCGAGCACGTGCCGGGCTGCCCTCGGGTGCGCTAGCGGCCAAGGCCGGGCAGCCACATCACGATCGACGGGAACGCCACGATCAAGCCGCTGAACAGCACCATTACCAGAAAGAACGGTAGCGCTGCCTTGGCCACTTCGCCGGTGGTCGACTCTGCCAATCCCTGAATCACGAACATGCAGAATCCGACCGGCGGTGTCACTTCGGCCATTTCGACGGTGACCACCAGAAAGATGCCGAACCAGACCGGATCGAACCCGGCCGCCTTGACCAGCGGCAACACGATCGGCAATGTCAGCACGATGCACGAGATGCCGTCGAGTGCGGTGCCCAGTATCAGGTACAGCACCAGCAGCATGGCGATCAGGCCGAGTGGCCCCAACTGCAGCGGCGCGACCGCATTCGCCACCGCCTGCGGCACGCCCAGGTAGCTCATGGCGGTCGATACAAAGCCCGCGCCGATCAGGATCAGCGCGATCATCGACGAGGTGGCCACCGCGCCGGTCAGCGCGGCGCGCAGGTTGGGGACGGTCAAGCCGCCTGAAAAGGCGGCCAGCACCAGCGCGCCGGCGACGCCGACCGCCGCCGCTTCGTTGGGCGTGGCCCAGCCGAAAATCATCGAACCGATGATGACGCCGATCAGGCTGGTGAGCGGCAGCAGGTGCTTGAGCGACTCGATGCGCTGTGCCCACGTGAAGCGCTCGGTGTCGGGCGGCACCAGTTCCGGTTTCCACCACACCAGGCCCACGATGGTGAGGCTGAAGCACGCCGCCAGCAGAATGCCGGGGATGATGCCGGCCAGAAACAGGTCGAGCAGTGACACCTGCGCGAGCACGCTGTAGACCACCATCACGATCGACGGCGGGATCAGGAAGCCGAGCGTGCCGGCACCCGCCAGTGAGCCCATCGCCAGGCTTTTGGAATAGCCGCGCCGCAGCAGTTCGCCGATGGTGATGCGCCCGATGGTGGCGGCAGTCGCGGCCGAGGAGCCCGACACCGCGGCGAACATGGTGCAGGCGATCACGTTGATATGTGCCAGACGCCCTGGAATCCAGGTGATCCACGGCGCCAATGCGTCGAACAAGGACGCCGCCAGGCGCGTGCGAAACAGGATCTCGGCCATCAGCACGAACAGCGGCAGCGTCACCAGCTCGGTGATGGTCGAGGTATTCCATGCGATCTGCCCGAGCAGCACGTCGACCGGCATGTTGCGAAAAATCAGCAGGCCGAGCACGCCGGTACCCATCAGCGCCAGGCCGATCCAGATGCCCGAGCCGAGCAGCAACAGCAGGATGCCCAGCACCACCAGCGAGGTTGTGGTCATCGGATCAATTCAGTCGACACGTTCGAGCGGCGCGTTGGCAGAAGCCTGCTCGGGCGCTTCGTTCGTGATCAGGCGCAGCAGATAGGCGAGTAATTGCAGCGCCAGCAGCGCGCCGCCGGCGGCGAACGCCATCTGGAACGGCCACAACAGGGTATTGCTCGGCAGGAAGGAGCGCGTGCCATCGATGCGTGAGACCCAGGCCAGGTGGCCGATGGCCCAGGTGAACACCAGCGCAAGTAGCAGTGCAATCGCCACTGACACCGCGTCAGCGATGCGTGCCTGACGCGGCGCCAGCAAGTCGAGCAGCATGCGCACGCGCACATGCTGCCCGAACCGCAAGGCGCGGCCCATGCCGAGGGTGAACGTCACCGCCGTCAGATAGGTGGCCCATTCCCACGCGAAATCGAGGCTCAGACCAAAAAATTTGCGGCAGATGACTTCGGTGAGCACCAGGCCCACCACGACAACCAGGCAGGCGCAGGCGAGGGCACCGCCGAGCGCGCAGAGCCGGTCGATCGCGGCTAGCAGGGAGCGCACCGGCGCGGTTCTGTGGGGTGGGCGCAGAAAGACGTCGCGGGCGCTCAACGCTTGGCGCGCGCCTGGTATTCCTTGAGCAGGGCCGGGACCGGATCACCGGTTTTCTTGGCGAAGTCTTCCTGGATCACCAGGCCGGCCTTGCGCAAATCAGCCGCCAGTGCGGCGCTGGCCGGTGCCACCTGCATGCCGCGCTCGCGCACCACCGCAGCTGATTTGGCGTCGTCTTCCTGGCTGGCTTTCCAGAAACCGGGCTCGAGGTCGCGCGCCGCCTTTTCGACTGCGGCGCGCTGCTCGGGCGAGAGCTTGTTGAACGCCGTGAGGTTGACCGTCACGGCGTTGGACGACCACACGTGGTTGGTCTTGTAGGCGAATTTGAGAAATTCCCAGAAGCGCGAATCCACCGCCGTGGTGGCCGATGTCGTAACGCCGCCGAGGGCGCCCGAGGCCAGCGCCGGCATCATGTCGGCAAAGGTCATCTGTACCGGCACCATGCCAATGCCCTTGACCAGTTCGGAGGTATTGCGGTCGGTGGTGCGTACCTTGAGATCCTTGCCATCGGCGGTGTTGACCACGGCCCCCTTGGAGAAAATATACTGGTTGGGCCACGGCACCATGTAGAGCATTTTTTGGTTGTAGCGAGCCAGCACCTTGTCGTATTCGGGGCGGATGATCGCGTGCAGCGTGCGCAGGTTGTCGTAATCATCGACCAGGAAAGGCAGGTTTTCGATGCCGAACAAAGGTGCATCGCCGACTTGCTGCGGGAGGTTGAATTCGGCGATCGGGACGATGCCGTCGCGCACCGCGCGCATCGACTCGGGCCCCTTGAGGCCGAGCGCCCCGCCGGGGTGGACGGTAATCTTGACCTGGCCGCCGGTGGCGCGGTCGACCGCTTCGGCGAAGGCCACTGCATTCTTCGTATGGAAGTTGCCCGGTGGCCACGAGATCGCCAGATCCCATTTGGTTTGGGCGCTCGCACTGGCTGCGAAGGACAGCGCCAGCACGGCAGCTGCGCCGCGCAAGGTGCAGATAATCGATTTGCTGAACATGCCAACTCTCCTCAGGTTGAACAGAAATCTTGCCAGTCGCGCATTCGGCTGCGGCCCGTCTGGTAGTGCTTCACGTCACTCGCTTCATCTTGTTCGCGTCACGTAGCCCAACAAGCGGTCGCGCGCCTCAAGCGCAGCATCGCGCTCGCTGGCGGCGCCGAAACCGCCGCCCCCAGGGACGTCGATGCGCAGGGTGGCGCCCGCCGGCACCGCCTGCAGCCCCATTGACTTGAGCAACGCACCGGATGTTAACCCGATCCAGCCGGGGCTCCCGCTGGCGCCGCCGTCGCGGCCCCGCGCCGGGTGGCGGACCAGGTCGAAAATGCCGAATACCTCGAATGGCGTGCCATCGATTGTGGAGACCTCGACGCGCGGTCCGAGGCCGCCGCGCGAGCGGCCGGCACCGCCGGAGTCGGGCCGCAGTTCCTTGCGCCAGATCACGATTGGTGCGGCCGCTTCGCAGATCTCGACCGGGATCGAGCGAATGCCGCTGGGAAATGCAGTGGCAGAAAGCCCGTCGCTGTGGCTGCGCGCGCCGCTGCCACCGGCGTTGAAGAACAGGATTTCGAATGCTTCGCCGCCTGCGGCCGCCGTGCCGCGCAACTGCAGGCCCCAGTTGCAGGCCGCGCCCTCGGCCGGGATGCGCCCGGGCAGGGCATGGGTGAGTGCGCCGAGCACCACATCGGGCAGGAACTGGCCGATGATGTGGCGCGCGCATACCGGCGCCGGATGGCGCACGTTGAGGATCGACCCCTCAGGTGCATCGACCTGGACCAGCGCCAGCGAACCGGCGTTGTTGGGTACTTCAGGCGCAACCGCTGCACGGATTCCGAACGCTGCATAGGCACGTGTGTAGTTGAGTACCAGGTTGATGCCGCGCCTGCTTGCCGGCGAACTGCCGTCGAA
>JANLTL010000186.1:0-4462 GCA_031362905.1 Burkholderiales bacterium
CCACCACCGGGTCGGCCGCGTGGTGCGGCATGGCACCGTGGCCACCGGTGCCGTGCAGGGTGATGTCAACGTAGTCGGACGAAGCCATCGCGGCACCGTCACGGAACACAAAGCGCCCCTGCGGATGTCCGGGCATGTTGTGCAGCGCGAAGATGGCGTCGCACGGGTATTTCTCGAACAGCCCGTCTGCCATCATTTTCTTCGCGCCGCCCATGCCTTCTTCGGCCGGCTGAAAAATCAGGTTGAGCGTGCCGTCGAAGGTGCCGTGGCGCGCCAGGTGGCAGGCCGCTGCCAGCAAAATGGCGGTATGGCCGTCGTGGCCGCAGGCATGCATCACGCCGGCGTGGGTGCTGGCATGCGGCAGACCGGTGGCTTCATGGATCGGCAGGGCATCCATGTCGGCACGCAGGCCGAGGCGGCGCGTGCTCTTGCCGCCGCCGTTGCCACGCGTGAGTTGCCCCACCACGCCGGTGCCGCCCAGCCCGCGCTCGACCGCATAGCCCCATTGCGTCAGGCGCTCGGCCACCAGATCGCTGGTGCGAAATTCCTGGAAGCCGAGCTCGGGATGGCGGTGAATGTCCCGGCGCAACTCGACAAAGGGCTGGGCGTCGATGTGCGCGGGAGTCAGGTGGGCGGCGGCGTGCATGGCGTGCGTGTCGGGAAGCGGATCGTGGCTGCGTGTTTTTCTGTGCGGATTGCTGCGCCGCTTGCCCGCTTGCCGGTTTACCGGTCTACCGGCTTACTGCGGCTGCAGATTGATCGACTTGGCAATGGCGCGGAACTGCTCGATGCCGGACTGATAGGCACGCGCCGCTTCGGCCAGCGAGAGCGGTTTGGCCGGGTCGGTAGACTGTGCGATGAGCGCATTGCGCACGCCGGTATCGCCCAGCACTTCGGTCAGGGCCTTGTGATAGATCTGCACGATGGCTTCCGGCGTGTCTTTTTTGACGAAGTAGCCGGTCCAGATGCTGAAGTTGAAATCCTTGTGGGTCTGGCCTTCGGAAACGCTAGGCACCTGCTTGGCGGCGTCCAGACGGGTGGGCGACAGGGTGGCGACGATGCGGATGCGGCCCTGGTCGGCGAGTGCGGCGAACGACTTGCTGTAGGGAATCATGGCAAAGTCGATATCACCGGACACGAGGTTGGGCACCAGATCGGCAAAGCCTTTGTAGGGGATATGCGTCATGGTCGCGCCGGAGACCTTGGCGAGGTGCTCGCCGAGCAGGTGATAGAAGGAGCCGACGCCAACGCTGCCGTAGGTGAGCGGCTTGTCTTTCGAGTTTTTCGCCAGCGCCACCAGTTCATCAAAGCTGTTGGCCTTCAACTCCTTGCGCACAAACACTGCCATGTTGGCGACGCCGATCATCTGCACCAGGCGGAAGTCTTCACTCTTGAATTTGACCGCCGCATTGGCCAGCGGGGAGAGGATCAACTCGTTGGGCGAACCCTGAAACAGGTAGTAACCGTCGCTGTTGGCGGAGAGCACCTTTTGCGCACCGATGGCACCGCTGGCGCCGCCGAGGTTTTCAACCAGCACCGGCTGGCCCAGCTGTTTGGAGAGCGGGTTGTTGACCATGCGGGCGATGGTGTCGGACAGGCCGCCGGCCGGGTAGGGCACCATCAGGTTGACTTGTTTGGCGGGGAAGGTCTGCGCTTGCGCGGCCGAGGTGGCAAGGGCGCTGAACAGCAGGGTGGTGAGGGTACGGGTGAGGCGCATGATGTCTCCTGGGATGGTGGGGGTTCGCGTGCTCTTGCGGCGGTTTGCGGGTGGCGGGTGGAGGTGACGGGTGACGGGTGACGGGTGGACTGGCTGGCACATCGTACAAATGCGCAATGCATGTGTCCAATGCATAATTTTCCTTGTTATCATGCATTTTATGAATGAACTCTTTGGACCGGGATTTCCTCGAATGCAGCGCCACGATTGCCTGGTCAGAAGGGGCCCCGGATGAACCTCAAACACCTCGAACACTTTCTCGCGCTCGCCGCCACCGCCTCGTTCAGCCGTGCCGCAGAGCAATTGCACCTGACCCAGCCGGCCTTAAGCCGCAGCATCCAGTCGCTCGAAGACGAACTCGGCGGCAGGCTGATGGACCGCATCGGCAAGCGCAACCACCTGACGCCGCTGGGCCAGGCCGTGATGGAGCGCGCCAAACGCATTTCGCTTGAAGCGTCCGAGCTCAAGCGCAGCGCGGAGCTGTTGCAAAGCGGCAGCAGCGGGGCGATTCGCGTCGGCATGGGTTCGGGCTCGGGTGCGCTGCTGATGACGCCGCTGTTGCAGTACGTCGCGCAGCGCCATCCCGCAGTCAAGGTCAGCATCACGCGCGGCTCGACCGAGTTGCAGTTGTTGCAGTTGCGCGCACGCGAACTCGATGCCCTGATCGTCGACGTGCGCCGGATTGCTCCCGCCCCCGATCTCACGCTGGAGCACGTGACCGAATTGCGCGCCGGTTTCATTTGCCGCGCGAAACACCCGTTGCGCCGCCGCGCACGCGTGAGCTTCGAAGATATGCTTGCCTATCCGGTGGCGTCGACCCCACTATCGGACGAGATCGCGCGCTTGCTGGTGGCGCGCTACGGCCCGCGCGCGGCGCCGGCGCAAATGGTCTCCTTGCATTGTGAAGATGTCACCAGTCTGATTGACGCTGTCACCACCACCGATGCGATTTTCCTCGGCGTGGTGGCGGCCGCGCGTGCGGGCATCGCGGCCAAGAAGCTGGCTGAACTCGACGTCACCCCGGCGCTCAGGGCCGGGGCGCGCTTCGCCTATGTCACCCTCACCGGGCGCACCGAGGCACCGGTGATGGCGGTGTTGCGGCAGTTTGTGACCGAGCAATTGCGGGACTGATCCCGTGCAGCGGGGCCGGACATCCGGCGAGGCGCTCGCGGTTTGGCAGAGGGTGGCTGGGGGTGGCCTGGCAAGAGCAGCGCTTCCTGTATGATGTTCCGTCATACAAAATGTACCGGGAGTGTCATGAAAATGCTTTCCGTGCGTCTCGATGATGCTGAATTCGCCGCGCTGTCCAAATTGAGCGAGCAACTGGGCGAAACCCGCTCGCAAGTGGTCAAGCGCAGCATTGGCGTCCTGGCGCAACAAAAACTGCGCAGCCCCTCGGCGCACGAACTGGCCGAGCAGATGGGCCTGATTGGTTCGTTTCGCGGGCGCGCTGATTTGTCCGCAAACGTTGCACTGCGCGTAAGACAAAAACTCCGTGCCGAATCTGCTCGCCGTCGATAGTGGCCCGCTGGTCGCGTGGCTCAACGCGCGCGACCACCACCATATACGCGCAGCCGCTTTTTTCAAGGCGCGGAGTGAGCGCCTTGTCACCACCTGGCCAGTGATTACCGAAGTCTGCCATCTCGCGCCACAGCCGGCGCGCGCCGGGCTGTTGCGCTGGATCGCATTGGGAGGTGCGTCGGTGTTTCACCTGCCGGACGAACAATCTGCGCAGCTGGCCGGCCTGATGGAGCAATATGCTGATTTGCCGATGGACCTGGCCGATGCGTCATTGGTGTGGCTGTCACGCCATTTGGGTACGGTGTTGGTAGCGACGACGGACCGCACTGATTTTTCGGTGTACCGTGGTGCCGCGAATCGCCGGTTTAAAAACCTGTTCTTTGACTGACCCCCAGGCCTGCGAGGCCTGCGGGCATGCTGATGCAAAAGGATTGACCATGGAACGCTCATTCAAGGAAGAAGTAAAACTCCTAAAACTCGGCAAGGGCGATACCTTCCACGGCGAGGGCATCCTCGCCGTCACCAAGGCGCTGCTGCAGTCGGGCGTCTCCTACGTCGGCGGCTACCAGGGCGCGCCGATCTCGCATTTGATCGACGTGCTGGCCGACGCCAGCGAATTCATGAAGGAGCTCGGCATCCACTTCGAGGCCAATGCCTCCGAAGCCGGCGCCGCCGCGATGCTCGGCGCCTCGATCAATTACCCGATGCGTGGTGCGGTGACCTGGAAATCCACCGTCGGCACCAACGTCGCCTCCGATGCGCTCGCCAACCTTGCCTCCAGTGGTGTGAAGGGCGGTGCGGTCATCATCATTGGCGAAGACTACGGCGAAGGCTCGTCGATCATGCAGGAGCGCAGCCACGCCTTTGCGATGAAGTCGCAAATGTGGCTGCTCGACCCGCGCCCCAATTTACCGTCGATCGTCAACGCCGTCGAAAAAGCGTTCGAGCTTTCCGAAGCGTCGAGCACTCCTGTGTTTGTCGAGCTACGCATTCGCGCCTGCCACGTACACGGCTCGTTTGAATGCAAGGACAATGTCGAGGCCAAAATCTCGCGCAACGCTCTGCTGCAGGAGCCGGTGTTTGAATACGGCAACATCGTGCTGCCGCCCTCGTCCTACGCGCAGGAGAAACACAAGATCGAGCACCGCTGGCCGGCCGCGGTGGAATTCATCAAGCGCGAGAAGCTCAACGAAACCTTCGACGGGCCGCTCTCCGACATCGGCA
>JANLTL010000241.1:0-6073 GCA_031362905.1 Burkholderiales bacterium
ACTTCGTGAAGATCCAGTCGAGTCTGTCGCGCGAATGCAAGTTTGATGAGACCGTGGGCATCCACCCGACGGCAGCGGAAGAATTCGTGACGATGAAGGAGAAGGTGCTGCGCGGAAAAGCGACACTTGATTGATCAAACCCGCGCGGGTCACCGTACGCCCGGCTTACCAGCCGATGCTGACCGGCGCGGCTCCAAGAGCCACTCTTGGCGCATCGCTACTCCAAAAACCGGCCCTGTTTGCTCAGAATGGTCAAGCCGACATAGCGCGAACCATCGTGACTTGAAGGTGAATACCGCACCGAAAAGCCGCCAAGATCGGATTCGGCCATCCCTTCAAGGGCCCCGATCAACTTCTCTCGCGTGAGATCCTTGCCGGCCTTGCGCAGCCCTTCCACCAGCACCTTTGCGTTCAGAAACGTCTCGAGCGAAAGAAACGAATATTCCTTTTTTCCGGTAGCCGCGGCCAACAGCTTCTGATATTCCTTGACAACTGGAATTTCATCGCGCCAGGGGTTCGGCGTCAGCGTTGTGTAGATAGTGCCAGCTCCGTGCTCGCCCAGCCGCTTGACGAAGGTTTGCGACGCCTGCTCGGCAAGATTGAAAAACGGCGCGGTATAGCCAGCTTTGCGGGTCTCTTGAATCACCGCCAGGGCGGCGGGTGGTGCAGTTACCACAATCACCGCATCCGGGGTTGCCTTGACCAGCACACGCGCCGTGTTGGCGGCATCGGAGCCATCCCCTTTTACGCTGACTACCGCTACTGCGCGCAGCTTGCGCCGCGCGAGTGCGCTCTCAGCCATGGCGAGCGCGCTCTTGCTCAAGTCATCCCCTTGATGCACCACGCCGACTCTGCTCATGCCGTTGGTGGCGAGCTGTTCGACCATCTTCTCTATCTCTGCGCTGAGCGGCGCACGCAGGTTGAAGACGTAGCGGTTCATACGGCGCATGTCGCCCCCGCCCGCCAGACCGGCAATCAACGGTACCTGCGCCATCGCCGAGATCGGCGCAATCGCGTTGCAATTGCCGATGCCCCAGCAGTTGAACAACGCAAACACTTTGTGATCTTCGATCAACTGGCGTGCATTGTCAGCTCCCTTGGCCGGATCGAAGCCATCATCGAGCACGATGAATTCGATGCGCCTTCCGTGCACCCCGCCATTCGCGTTGATGTAGTCGATGTACGCCTTGGCGCCTTCAAAGCCTTCGGCCCCCGAGGCGAAGTTATCGCCGGAGAGCGGCAGGCTCGCACCGATCATGATGCGGCTGGCAGTCACGCCTTGCTGAGCAGATGCAGATGAGACCGCGCCACCGGCACCCAGCAACGCAATCAGCAAGACAGTGCTTGAAATTGGATTTTTCATCAATCAACTCCGTGCGTGGATGCGGGGCATTCACCAACCAGATGGCCGTGGGTGGCGGGCTTGAAAAAGCAGTGGATGGACGCCAGAGTCCGCGCCATCAACGCGGAATCACTACCGGCTTTTGCATGCGCGAAATCGCCCGCACCAACGGCCACAGCAATACAAGGTAGATAAGGGCGGCGGCCACCAGCGGTGTCGGGTTGTAGTAAAGACCCTGGCCGATCTGCGCCGCGCGCAGCAACTCTTGCAGCGCCACCGCCGAGGCAATCGAGGTCTGCTTGATTAACTCCAGCGTGTTGCTGGCAAGGTCCGGCATGACGTTACGCACGCCTTGCGGCACTAGCACATGCGCCATGGTCTGTGGTGCCGAGAGACCGGCCGAGCGCGCCGCTTCCTCCTGTCCGCGCGGCACCGACTCCAGCCCGGCGCGGAAAATTTCGGCGTAATAGCTTGATCCGTTGAGCACCAGCGCCAGCACCGTGGCAGTGATGTCATTGAACTGCAGGCCGATAAACGGGCAGCCGTAGAAGATGAAGATCAACAGCACCAAGGGCGGAAATGCGCGCAGGCAATCCACATAGGCAATCAACAAACGGTTGAGCCACTTGTGGTGCTGGTGATAGGCCATTGCCACCGCGAGTCCGATAGCAGCCGCCAGTGGCACGGACAGCGCAGCAAGACCCAGCGTGAGCCAAAGGCCGCTGAGCAACAGCGGCCAAATCTTGAGAAAAATATCGGCGTTGAAAAACGTGTCGATCAGTTCCATGACGGCTCCGCTCTAACGCTTGGGGGCGTAATGGCCTTCCATCCAGCGTGTGAGGCGGACGAAAGGCAGAAAAATCAGACAGAACAGCACCGCAGCAGCCGTCAGCGCGGTCGGGTTGGCAATCGTTGACTGCACGCTGGAGGCGACATTGAGTAACTCCGGCACGGCGATCACCGAACCCAGTGTCGTGCCTTTGGTGATGCCAATGGCACGGTTGGTCAGCGGCGGAATGGCGATGCGTACCACTTGCGGCAGGATGATGCTGAACAGGGTTTGATTGAATGTAAGGCCGCCGCAACGCCCGGCCTCCCATTGTCCGCGTGCTACTGCCGCGATACCGGACCAGAAAATCTCTTCCGCAAAGGCCGCCAGCACCAGCGACAGCGCCACGACAGTAGCCGTGACGGGATCGAGCACAATGCCCACCCCCGGCAGCGCGAAAAAAATCAGCACCAGGATCACCAGTTGCGGAATCGCGCGGAACACGTCGACATAAAAAATCAGCGCGGCATTGAGCAGCTTGTTGCCGTATGTGCGCAGCACGGCAAGCGCCAAGCCCAGCGTCAGGCCAAACGCAATCGTCAACGCGGCCATTTGCAGGGTGACCGCAAAGCCTTTGAGCATAGCCGGCAGATGCGGCGCAATCAGCGGCCAGTTGAAAAAGTAGTACAGAATCTTTTCCATGGCGCGCTCAATGCAGCCGGCTCAAAAATTCCTGGATGCGCTTGTGTTTCGGGCGGTCCAATATCTCTGCTGGCGGCCCTTGTTCAAGCACCGCGCCTTGATCCAGAAACGCGACGCGGTCGGCCACCTCGCGCGCGAACTGCATCTCGTGCGTCACGATCATCATGGTCATGCCGGCTTCCTTGGTCTTGCGCATCACCGTAAGCACTTCTCCGACCAGCTCCGGATCCAGCGCTGACGTCGGCTCGTCAAACAGCATCACCTTGGGTTCGAGCGCCAGGGCGCGCGCAATGCCGACGCGTTGCGCCTCGCCGCCCGAGAGTTGCGCCGGAAAATGTGTCATGCGGTCGGCCAGACCGACCTGTTCGAGGTGGTGCCGGCCCCTCTCGTCTGCATCCGCACGCGACAATTTCTTGACCTTGCGCAACGCCAGCGTGACATTGCCCAGCGCATTCAGGTGCGGATACAGGTTGATGCTCTGAAACACCATGCCGATGTTGCGTCTCACCAGATTGAGATCGGCGCGCTTATCGGTGACCAGCGTGCCCGCTACCGTGATGACACCTTCGGTCGGCTCCTCCAAACGATTGACGCACCGCAGGCAGGTGCTCTTGCCCGAGCCGGATGCGCCCACCAGCACCACGGCTTCGCCCTTGCCGACTTTCAGGTCGATGCCCTTAAGGATCTCTTGCGCGCCAAAGGACTTGCGCAAGCCTTGAATGACGACGATGTCGTCCATGTTGGCTCCGGCCATCACGGTTGACGGCATGGGGAACGCGTGCGGCGATGATGACTTCACTGGAGATGAGGTCATGGGATCAGGACTTATCAGCTGGTTTGGCCAGCGTCTTTGCAGCGGGTTTGGCTGCCGGCTTCGCGGCAGGTTTGCCGCATGCGGCGGTATGCGGCGTGTCTTCGTGGCCGTCAAAACCGGGCGCGCCATAGCCGGGAAACACCGTCGTCATCGAAGTGCCGGGATCAGGTGCCACACCAAACCACTTTTGGTGAAGCTTGGAGAGCGACCCGTCGATCTTCATGCACTCGATGACTGCATCGACACGATTGCGCAAGGCAGTGTCTTCCTTGCGAAAGGCAAACCCGAAATTGCTGCCGGTGGTCTGGCTGTGCGCGACTTGCAGTGTGGGGTTTTCGCGTGCCACCCAGCGTGACAAGGGCGTCTCGGCCAGATTGGCAAAGGCGCGGCCAATCGCCACCGCCTGCACCGCATCGGCGTTTTTGTTGAAACGCTGCACTTCGTAGCCGTACTTGACCTGGTTCTCCTGCAACCACTTGTCGGAGAAGCTGCCGTTGTTGACCGCGATCATCTTGCCTTTGAGGTCTTCAAGCTGCGTGATCTTTGCGCCCTTCTTGGTCAAAAAGCTGATGCCCCCTGCCATATACGGCTCGGCAAACAACATCTGCTGGGCACGCTCAGCGGTGATGTTGGTGGGCGCCACGATCATTTCATAGCGGCTCGAAAACAAGCCGGCGAAGATGGCCGAAAACGGTGTGTCGATCACCTCGGCCCCAGAAAAGCCGAGACGTTTGGCCACATCGTTGGCCAGATCCAGCGAGAAGCCTTCGAGATTGCCCGACGGGTTGCGGATAAAGAACGGCACGAAGCCGACATCAGCCGCTACCTTGAAGGTCTTGGCGTCTTGCGCAAAGGTGCAAACCGGTGCAAGCCCGGCAACGGTGAACGATGCAAACAGCGACAACACCAGCGCACTGCGAGCGATTTGATTCATGTCTGTCTCCTGTAATCCGGCAAACGCCGAGGCCGTTCTCACCGCGTCGTGCAAGCGCGATGGAACATGTGGCCGGATTGTAGGAACGGACTTTTTGCGCCGTCACGTGCTATTTCGTGGCGCATCCTTAACCTGGGGTTATGGGGCCGGCCGCTGCTCGCCGGCAGACTGCTCAGGGTTTCCCGGACACCTGCCGCAGATCGTCGAAATTCAATTCTGTCAATGCCGCGACAAAATCCTTTGCCACTAGCGAGAGCGGCTCGAAGCGCGACTGCACCACATTGACGGGCAGTGCCGTGGCCGGTGTGATCGGGCGCACGACGACATCGGGCCACACCCGGCCCATTACCGCGAGTTCATCAACGATGGCAACGCCGTTGCCGGCCTGCGCCATCGCGCAGGCCAGGTGCGTCAAGCGCCCTTCAATGCGCAAGTGCACCTCGCACTTGTCGGCGCGAAACATTTGCTCGATGCGCTGTCCGACAGGGGTGTCGGGGCCGTAACCAATCAGATCAGCATCCTTCAGATCACGTGGCCGCAATTTGGCGCGGCTGGCCAGTGGATGCGCCTTGGGCAACACCGCGACCAGACGGTCCTCGTAGATCTGCGCCACCATCAAATTGGGATGATCGACCGGGATCACCGCGACGCCGATCTCGGCTTGCTGGGTAACCAGCGCCTGGATCAACTGGGTTGAAATCAGGGTTTGAATGTTGATGCGCACCTCGGGGTTGCGCTTGCGAAAGCGCGCCACCGCCGCCGGAATCAAGGTTTGCCCGAGGCTCGGACTGACTGCCAGACGCAAGGTGCCGGCACGCTTGTCGACCAGATCTGCAGCCAGTTCGTTGACGCGCTGTACGCCCTGATACACCCCCTGCACTTCGGCAAACAGCTCGCGCGCTTCGGGTGTGGGAAACAGGCGCCCCTTGATGCGCTCAAACAAGACCAGCCGCAGACGCGACTCGGTGTAGGACATCAGGCGGCTCACCGCTGGCTGCGAAACATGCAGCAACGCCGCTGCGCCGCTGATCGATCCGGTCAGCATGACGGCACGGAACACTTCGATCTGGCGCAAATTGAGTTTCATCACATAACTCCAGGTTAAGGACTAGGCGCAAATTAGCATACGACAGCAATGGGGGCGCTGTTTATATTGGCGCGGCCTGTCCGGGCAGCGCCGGCAAATGGTGCGGGTAGCCCCACTGCACTGCCAAGTGGTGGTGAGCGGGTGAGCGCAAGCGGGGACGGCTGGGTATGCAATGACCGCAAAGGAGTCAACATGAGCGATTTTGATTTGGTGGTGCGCGGTGCCTTGGTCGATGCGCACGGTGTGACTGCGGACGGCTGGGTCGCGGTGCAGACCGGGTGCGTGGCTGCAAGCGGCACTGGCGCGCCCCCGGCAGCTCGCGACCTGGTGGATGCGCGCGGCTGTTATGTGATGGCCGGGGTGATTGACGGTCAGGTGCATTCAGGCAGCCAGGCCAATCAGGAGGGCTTGGGCTGGGCTTCGCG
>JANLTL010000301.1:0-2695 GCA_031362905.1 Burkholderiales bacterium
CGATTGCAGATCAGGTGCTCGACAAGGTTTTCGCAATGATTCAGCGACCGCACTAAGGCCGCAATCACACCGCAGCGCCGCCGCTGCGTTCCACTGCTTCCGTTCTACAGCTTCAGATGACGCCGGCAGCCCTGGCCTGCACCAGTACCCGGCGCGCCAACTCGACCACCGGATAGTCAAGCATCTGGCCATCGAGCATGATCGCGCCCAGCCCCTTGCTTTCGGCCTCGTCGAACCCGTCGACGATGCGCTTGGCACGCGCAATCTCTTCTGCCGTCGGCGTGAAGATCGCGTTGACCACCTCCACCTGTGCGGGATGGATGCAGGCCTTGCCGCGATAGCCCAGTCCACGCGCGCACGTGGTGGTGGCGCGCAGGCCGTCGAGGTTGTGGATATCGATATAGGCGGTGTCCATCGGCGGCTCGAGGCCGGCGGCGCGCGAGGCGCAGGCAATTGCGAAGCGCGCCTGGTTGGTGCCGCCCACGTCGTCGCCCAGATCGATTGACACTTCGGCGGCAAAGTCGATGGCGCCGAACATCAGGCGGCGCAGGCGTGGTGACGCCGCGGCGATGGTATTGACGTCACGCACGCCGCGCGCGGTTTCGATGATGCCGAGGATCAGGATGCCGCGCGGCGGCAGCCCGCGCGCGCGTTCGAGTTGAGAAAGAATCCAGTCCACCATGCGCACTTCCTCGGCCGATTCGACCTTGGGCAGGATGATGCCGGCCACACCGGCAATGCACACTGACAGCAGGTCTTCGTAGCAGAACGGCGTGCCGGTCGAATTGACGCGTACCCAGGTGGCACGCGGGCGCGGTACCGCGACGATGGCAGCGAGCAACTTGCGCGCGGCCGGCTTTTCAGCCGTGGCGACGGCATCCTCAAGATCGATGATGACCCCGTCGGCAGCACCGCCGTAGGCCTTGTCGATCTTGCGTTCACTGGTGGCGGGGACAAACAGCAGGGAGCGGGCGTTGATCATGTCGGGGCAGTCGTGGCAGAGGGCGGGCGGCGCGAATCGCGCGGGGGCTCATTCTAACCAGCATCCGGATGACGATGGCTTGCGTCAGCAGTAGCGAGGTTTAGCAGGACATAAGACCCGCAGCTGCTGCCTTTGCCGATCGGACAGATCAGAATGGTGCCGCGAGATTGCGCCCCTTCAAGGGATGCCGGGCTTCATGCAGGATGCTGGTCTCGGGGTCTATGCGTGCCACGGCGACCGGCGCGCTGCTCAGAGCCAGCGGGCCT
Organism: Burkholderiales bacterium; assembly: GCA_031362905.1. Lineage (GTDB taxonomy): Bacteria > Pseudomonadota > Gammaproteobacteria > Burkholderiales > JAEUOS01 > CANJDH01. The sequence goes on from JANLTL010000301.1 coordinate 1,249, forward strand.
TCAGCCTGGCCTGCGACCAGCGCCATGCCGCTGAGCACGCCGCTGCTCACGGCGTGTGCTTAAACGGTGGCGACACCGCCGCCATCGACTGGAATCACCGCCCCGATGGTGTGGCGCGATGCATCCGAGAGCAGCCAGCCAACGACCTCGGCGACTTCCTCGGGTCTGCCCAGCCGACTATGCTGGTAGGCCCGCGTCCGGCCGGGATTCGGCAGGCTAAAACTTAGGCTTGCAGGGCTGATCAGATCTCGCGTTGCTGCCGCTATTGCTTTTTTCGGCTGGTTTGACCACACTCCCCACAATCGGGCAGCGCTTGGCGTATTGGCATAGGCGGGCCAACAATCGGGGAGTGATGGCATGACCAAGGCATCATGGGTATTCAACCTTGCAAACGATCCGCGCGGCATTGCGCGCATCCTCGGCCCGGGCTTGTCGACCAAGGTCTTTCCCGGCGAGCAGGTGATGCTCTCGGTGGTGAGCATCGAACCCAATGCATCGGGCTCGATGCACAGTCATCCCGAAGAGCAGTGGGGCGTTCTGCTTGAAGGAACTTGTACGCGGATCCAGAACGGCGAGGAGATCGATTGCGTGGTCGGAGACTTCTGGTGTTCACCCGGCAACGTGGTGCATGGTATCCGCGCCGGTGCGCAAGGTTGCAAGGTTCTGGACATCTTCAGCCCGCCGCGCGAAGAGTACAAGAAGGCCGGCAGCGGGTTTGGCAACGCGGCCGTCAAGGCCTGAGTCGAGGGGAGATCAGCCATGAAACTGAGTACCCAACAAATCGAAGCCTATCAGCGCGATGGCTTCCTGATTTTTCCTGGTTTGGTCTCGGCTGCAGAAGTGGCGCTGCTGCGCCGTGAAGTCGAGCGGCTCTGGCATGTCGATGCCGAAGGCACGGTACGCGAAGGCAAGACCGGCGCACCCAAGTCGATGTTCCGCATGCATGAAGACAATGGTGCAACTGCGTCGAAGCCGTTCCGCGCCCTCTCGCGCTCGCCGCGCGTACTCGGCGTGGCACAGCAGGTGATGGGCGACAAGGATTTGTACATCCATCACTCCAAAGTCAATGTGAAGGCTGCCATCGAAGGCTCGGTGTGGCCGTGGCATCAGGACTACGGCTCGTGGAAGCTCGATGGCATCGACAAGCCCGACATGGCTACCGTCCTGGTGATGCTCGATGACGCCACCGAAATGAGCGGCTGCCTGTATCTGCTGCCGGGCAGCCATCGTTGGGGCCGCACCGAGGCCTATCTCGACACCAGCACCGCGTATCGGCTCTGGTCGGTGACGCCGGAAGACATGAAGAAGCGCATGGCCGAATCGCCCGCGCCGGTGGCGGTGGATGGCCGCGCCGGCACCTGCGCGATCTTTGATTGCAACCTGATGCACGCGAGCGGCCACAACCTCTCGCATCGCGACCGCTGGCAGGCCTACTTTTGCTTCAATA
>JANLTL010000318.1:0-7371 GCA_031362905.1 Burkholderiales bacterium
GCGGCACCGACGGCTTCAAGTATGTCAACGGTGTGCTTGACAAGCTTGCACCGCAATTGCGCGCGATCGAGACTGGCGAGTCAAAGGCAGGTCGGCGCTCGTGAACGCCGCGTCGCGCTGGTGTGGTCAGCACCTTGCGCCTTCCAGATGTTTCAAGACCGGCGCCATCGTGCAAGTGGATGCGTGGGCAGCACCCTGTTTGAAGCGGTCGGCTGTGGTGTGGCTGGTCAGTGACTTCGAGCGAACCCTGCCGGTTTGAGCCGCGTCATGCCAGGCGAGTTTGATCTCATCAAACGCCATTTCGCCCGCCCGGCGCGGCGCGCGCGGCTTGGCGTGGGCGATGATTGCGCGCTGGTGGGCGTGGCGGTCGGCATGGAGCTGGCGATCTCGACCGATATGCTGGTGGAAGGCGTGCACTTTCTGGCGGGGACCGATGCACAGCGCCTCGGCCACAAGACGCTTGCGGTCAATTTGTCTGATCTGGCTGCAATGGGTGCCGCGCCGCGGTATGCCACGCTTGCGCTCGCGCTGCCGCATCGGGATGAGATTTGGCTCGCCGCCTTTGCGCGTGGCTTTTTCGGGCTCGCCGATGCGCACGAGGTCGAGTTGATTGGCGGTGACACCACACGCGGCCCGTTGACGCTGTGCGTAACCGTGTTCGGCGAAGTGCCAGCGGGCGCCGCCATCAAACGCAGCGGCGCACAGGCGGGTGACGAGATCTGGGTGTCGGGGTCGCTGGGCGATGCGGCGCTCGGCCTCGCGCAGTTTCGCGGTCAAGGGGGGTTGACACCCGCACAGGCGGCGTACGCCGTCGCACGACTGGAGGCACCGACCGCGCGCGTCGCATTGGGCATTGCGCTGCGCGGCGTGGCGACCGCCATGCTCGACTTGTCCGATGGTCTCGCCGGTGATTTGCGGCACATCGCGGAAGCCTCCGGTGTGGATGCCATCGTGGCGGCAACTGCGCTGCCGCTGTCGGCGGAGCTTGCGCCCGCGTTTGCGGCGCTACCGCTTGACCAGCGCCTGCGGTCGGCAGCGGGTGGCGGCGACGACTACGAATTGTGTTTCACTGCGCAGCCCTCGCAGCATGAAGCGGTGCGTACAGCGGCAGCGTGCTGCAATGTCGCGGTGACAAAAATCGGAACCATGACTGCCCGGAGAGGCGCTCTGGGAGCGCTTGTCTTCGTCGATAGTGCCGGAAACCCTTGTGTACCAACGCTCTCCGGGTACGATCATTTTGGAATGCGCACATGACCGTGGCATCCAGACGCGGGGAGATGCCATGATGCCGTCCTGGGGGTGGATGCTGCGCCATCCGGCACGCTTCATTGCCTTCGGTGCTGGTAGCGGCTTGCTGCGTCCGGCGCCAGGTACCTGGGGGACCTTATTTGCCTGGATCACTTTTGCGCCGGTCGCCTCCGCTCTGAGCGGGCCAGTGGTGTTGCTCGCACCTCTGTTGGCCTTCGTCATCGGGGTGTGGGCCTGCGGCAAGGCCGCGCGCGACATGGGCGTGGCTGACCCTGGTGGCATCGTCTGGGACGAAGTGGCGGCATTCTGGCTGGTGCTGGCCCTGATCCCCGCCACCTTTACTGCGCAATTGGCTGGCTTTGTGCTGTTTCGCCTGTTCGACATCGTCAAGCCGCCGCCCATTCGCTATTTTGATGCCAAAATCAAGAATGGATTCGGAGTGATGTTTGATGACACGCTGGCGGCCGGCTACACGCTGCTGGTGATGGCGCTGTGGCAGCGGATGACGGCATAAATGGGCGGAACACTTTTGACGGTTGATGGAGGGACTCCGGCTGGCGCGCAGGCGGCGTCAGAAGCCGCGTCAGAAGCCGCGTCACAAGCGGCGGCACAAACTGCCAGAGCGCAGCATGCATTGACGCAGCTGGCGGTGCGGGTGGGTGCACGCCTGCAGGCGCGGCGCTGGATGCTGGCTACCGCCGAGTCCTGCACCGGTGGCGGCGTGGCGGCGGCGCTGACCGAGATTGCCGGAAGCTCGGCGTGGTTCGAACGAGGCTTCGTGACCTATTCGAACGAGGCCAAGACCGAGATGCTCGGCGTACCGCGCGATTTGATCGAGCAGCACGGCGCCGTGAGCGAGGAAGTGGCGCAGGCGATGGCCTTGGGCGCAGTGCAACGAAGTCGCGCCCAGATTGCCCTGGCGATTACCGGCGTGGCCGGGCCCGGAGGTGGCACTTTAGCGAAACCGGTGGGGCTGGTGTGCTTCGGTTGGGCTTCCGGAAGTCTCACGCAAACCGTTGAAACAAAACATTTTTCCGGTGACCGGGCAGCAGTGCGCCAGGCCGCCGTGACGCATGCTTTGCAAGGAGTGCTTGCACAATTGGAAAAACCTGTATAAAGTGCTGTATATGCGTACAACTGAATTGACGTACAGCTAGTTTGATATTGGTGGGCAGCGTTTCCGGGCTTGCGGAGGCGCCTTCCTCGGTGGCGGTGCAAGAGCCACCGGCCCCGCCAGATCAAACGGTTGAACCAGATTCATAGTGCGATTGACGGCATCACCTACAGGAGAACCGGAATGAAAAACATGGACGAAAACAAATCTAAAGCGCTCGCGGCAGCCCTCGCACAGATCGAAAAGCAGTTTGGCAAAGGCTCGATCATGAAGCTCGGTGACAAGGGCATCGGCGAAAACATCCAGGTGGTGTCCACCGGTTCTCTCGGCCTTGACATCGCGCTGGGCATTGGCGGTTTGCCGCGCGGGCGCGTGGTCGAAATTTACGGCCCGGAGTCGTCGGGCAAAACCACGCTCACCCTGCAAGTGATTGCCGAAATGCAAAAGCTTGGCGGCACGGCGGCGTTTATCGATGCCGAGCATGCGCTTGACCCCAATTACGCGCAAAAGCTGGGCGTCAACGTTGAAGACCTGCTGATTTCGCAGCCTGACACCGGCGAGCAGGCGCTGGAAATCGCAGACATGCTGGTGCGGTCCGGCAGCGTTGATGTGGTGGTGATCGACTCGGTCGCCGCACTCACGCCACGCGCCGAAATCGAGGGTGAAATGGGCGACCAATTGCCCGGCCTGCAGGCGCGGCTGATGAGCCAGGCGTTGCGCAAGCTCACCGGCAATATCAAGCGCACCAACACCCTGGTCGTATTCATCAACCAGATCCGCATGAAGATCGGCGTGATGTTCGGCAATCCCGAAACCACCACCGGCGGCAATGCGCTCAAGTTTTATGCTTCGGTACGCCTCGACATCCGCCGCACTGGCGCGATCAAGGACGGCGAAGAAGTGGTCGGCAACGAGACTCGTGTCAAGGTGGTCAAGAACAAAGTCGCTCCGCCCTTCCGCGAAGCGCACTTCGACATTCTTTACGGACTCGGCATTTCGCGCGAAGGCGAGATCATCGAGTTGGGCGTCGAGCACAAGATCATCGAAAAATCGGGCGCCTGGTACAGCTACAACGGCGAGCGCATCGGCCAGGGCAAGGACAACACACGCAAGTGGCTCAAGGAAAATCAGGCCGTGGCGCAAGATATTGAGAAGCGCGTGCGCGACGTACTCGGGGTCCAGGCCGGTACTGCGGTTGCCCCCGGCGCAGCAGGCGACGATTAATCAGACGCCATGTTCGGCCGGCGTGTGCGGGTTGCGAAGGATGGCGCGGAACAGGCGCCCCCGGTCAACCTGCGCGCCAAGGCGATTGCTTATCTGGCGCGGCGGGAACATTCGCGCGCCGAACTGGCGGCGAAGCTGATGAGGCTAAGTAGCGACCGGACGGCAATTGATACATTGCTCGACGTCTTGACCACTGAAAATTTCCTGTCGGAGCGACGCGCTGCACAAAGCATTGTGCGGGTGCGCTCGGCGCGTCTGGGATCGATGCGCGTCGCCGGCGAACTGCGCGCCCGCGGGATCACCGGCGAACTGGCTGCCGAGATGGTGCGCGACCTGAAAGGGACTGAAGCCGAACGGGCGCACGCGCTCTGGGAACGCAAGTTTGGGGAACCGGCCGCGGATCTGTCAGGCCGGGCCAGGCAAATGCGATTTCTGCAAACACGGGGTTTTGCGCTCGATGTGATTCGAGGCGTAGTGCCCGCCGCCCTGCGCAGAGCGACAGAGCGAGACTGACCTGGCAGGTCTGGCGCAACGGTTGCCGCTGGTGAAGTGCCGGCTGTGCGTCTGCCAGAGCGTCACGCCGTTGCGGGCGCCATCCTGTCACGTTGTCATTTTCTTGCGCTGCCCAGCCTGGCGCGGCGTGACTTGACATTTGCCAAGGAAAACATTCCCTCAGCGGTTAAACTGTGCGCCGCCGCATTGCGCATAGCCGAGGGGGACGCCCGTGAAGATTCATGAGTATCAAGGCAAGGAAATTCTGAAGAAGTTTGGTGTGCCAGTCCCGCGCGGTATGCCAGCCTTTACCGTTGAGGAGGCGGTCAAAGCGGCCGAGCAATTGGGCGGGCCGGTGTGGGTCGTCAAGGCGCAGATTCACGCAGGTGGCCGCGGCAAGGGCGGTGGCGTCAAGGTGGCCAAATCGGTGGCGGAAGTGAAGGCGCGTGCCAGTGAAATCCTCGGCATGCAACTGGTGACTCACCAGACCGGTCCGGCGGGCCAAAAGGTTCGACGCCTGTTGATTGAAGATGGCGCCGACATCAAAAAAGAGTATTACGTCGCCGCGGTGACCGATCGGGCGACCCAGCGCGTGGCGATCATGGCTTCTTCCGAAGGCGGTATGGATATCGAGGAAGTCGCGCATAAGACACCCGAGAAGATCATCAAGGTGTTTGCTGACCCTGCGCTCGGCTTGACCGACGCGCAAGCCGGTGCATTGGCGGACGGCATTGGTGTGCCCGCAGCATCGAGGCAGCAGGCTATCGATGTGCTCAAAAAGCTCCACGCCACTTACGTCGAGACTGACGCTTCGCTGGCCGAAATCAATCCCCTGATTCTCGAGGGTAATGGCAATATCAAGGCGCTTGACGCCAAATTCAATTTCGACTCGAACGCCCTTTATCGTCATCCCGAAATCACGGCATACCGCGATCTCGATGAGGAAGATCCCGCCGAAGTCGAGGCATCGAAATTCGATCTCGCCTACATCCAGCTCGACGGCAACATTGGATGCCTCGTGAACGGCGCCGGTCTTGCAATGGCCACCATGGATACGATAAAACTGTTCGGTGGCGAGCCGGCCAACTTCCTCGACGTCGGCGGCGGTGCGACTGCCGAGAAGGTGACCGAAGCCTTCAAGATCATGCTCAAGAATCCAAACCTGAAGGCGATTTTGGTCAATATATTTGGCGGCATCATGCGGTGCGACGTCATTGCAGAGGGCGTGGTCGCGGCCTGCAAAGCGGTGAGTCTGTCGGTGCCGCTGGTGGTGCGCATGAAGGGTACCAACGAGGAACTCGGCAAGAAAATCCTGGGCGATTCTGGCCTGCCAATCATCAGTGCCGATACGATGGCCGAAGCCGCGACCAAAGTGGTTGCAGCTGTCAAAAAATAACCGTCAGAAAAAACGAGACTGGGCGAACCCATCATGAGCATTCTGATCAATAAAGACACCAAAGTCATCACCCAAGGCATTACCGGCAAGACCGGGCAGTTTCACACCCGTACCAGCCGCGCCTACGCGAATGGGCAAAACTGCTTCGTGGCCGGTGTCCATCCGAAGAAACCGGGCGAAAACTTTGAAGGCATTCCAATTTTTGCGACGGTAAAAGACGCAAAAGCCGCTACAGGAGCCACTGTCAGCGTGATCTACGTCCCGCCACCGGGCGCGGCAGCGGCAATATGGGAAGCTTGCGAAGCAGATCTCGACTTCACGATTTGCATCACTGAAGGCATCCCGGTGCGGGACATGCTCGAGGTGCGCAACCGCATGAGAGCGAAGGAAGCGGCCGGCGGCAAGCGCACAATTTTGCTTGGGCCAAACTGCCCAGGTCTGATTACGCCGGATGAAATCAAGATTGGCATCATGCCTGGCCATATCCATCGCAAGGGCCGCATTGGCGTGGTGAGCCGTTCCGGCACCTTGACCTACGAGGCGGTCGGGCAGGTCACTGAAATGGGTTTGGGGCAGACCACCGCCGTGGGCATCGGCGGCGATCCGATCAACGGCTTGAAGCACATTGAAATTTTGCAGATGTTTAACGATGATCCAGATACCGAAGCGGTCATCATGATCGGCGAAATCGGTGGGCCGGATGAAGCAAACGCAGCGTACTGGGCAAAGGACAATATGAAAAAACCGGTGGTGGGCTTCATTGCCGGCGTTACGGCACCGCCGGGCAAGCGCATGGGGCATGCGGGCGCACTGATCTCCGGCGGCGCCGACACTGCACAGGCCAAACTCGACATTCTCGAAGAATGTGGCATAAAGACCACCAAAAATCCGTCAGAGATGGGACGTCTTCTCAAAGCTGCGTTGAAATAGCGCCGTCGGTGGCGAGAGGATCGGTGTGCTGGGGAGCGGCAAAGGGAGTATCTGAGTTGAGGAGCGGTATCTTTCACAGAAGGTGAGCCGTACCGGGGCGCTGAAGGCAGCTGCCCGTGATAATTACCACTGGAGGAATGGCATGGAAATGCTTTCGCAAGCGACGTTTTGGGCGGCACTCGGTAACATTATTTTGGTCAACATCGTGCTGTCAGGGGACAACGCGTTCGTCATTGCGCTGGCTGCCCGTTCGCTGCCGCCGAAGCAGCAAAGGCAGGCGATCCTGTTTGGCAGTGGCGCCGCGATTGTCATGCGGATCATCCTGACCATTTTTGCTGTCAAGTTGCTGACGCTACCGTGGCTCAAGCTCGTGGGCGCGGTGCTGTTGGTCTATATCGGCGTCCAGCTGCTCATGGAGGGCGGCGACGATGACGGGCACGTCAAGGAACACAGCAGTATGGCTGCTGCAATCAAGACCATATTGGTTGCCGATCTGGTGATGAGTCTGGACAATGTGCTGGGAGTGGCAGCTGCTGCAAAGGGCAACGTTACGCTGCTGGTGTTGGGTCTTGCGATCAGCATCCCGTTAATCATTTTTGGCAGTACCTTGATGTTGAAGCTGATGGAGCGCTTCCCCATCATCATCACGCTGGGCGCGGCCTTGCTAGGGTATCTGGCCGGCGAGATGATGGTCAGTGATCCGAAGATGGTGGAATGGTTTCCCGCACTCCACCACGCGCAGGAGTTAGTGCTGATCGAGGGGAAATTGGAAATCAGCATGGCAGGCCTGCTGGGCGCGGCGCTGGTGGTCCTGTTGGGAAAATTGCTGAGCGGAAAATCGAAGCCAACCTAGGCAAATCAACATTGCGATAGGCCGCAGTGCGCAGAAGTGCGCTCCGGTACCCGGATATGGAAACGGCATCGGACTCCTCCGATGCCGTTTTGCCATTCGCCTGTTGTAATCTGG
>JANLTL010000329.1:0-7892 GCA_031362905.1 Burkholderiales bacterium
GCTTCCTTGTGCGCGATGCCGGTGGTGACCACCGGGCGGATGCCGGTATCGACAATCTTGCGAATGTCCATGCCGGTGGGCGCGCCGTCGAATTCGAGATTGGGCAAGGAGAGGGCCGGGTTGCGTGTTGTCGTGATGTGATACATGAGGCGCGAATAAGCGGTGGCATCGGCGACCGAGCCACCCACCAGCAGCGTGAGCGCGGGCGAGGCAGCGAGCGACATGCCGCCGTAACCGGCGGTCTCGCAGATTGCCGAGTCGCCGAGGTCAGGGTTGGCGTCCTCCTGCTTGAAGCCGGGGAAGAACAAACCCACCGGCAAATCGGATGGGGCTTGAAACCACTCTTTGCCCAAACCCGAGACGCGAATCGCGGTGGTGGTGCCGTTGCGCGCCGTGGCCGTCACCACGCTCGAATGTTCGATGCCGTGCGCTGCATCCATGATGGCCTTGGAGGCCACCATCGACAGGTTGAGGAAGAACTGTGACGTATTCGAGATGAATTCGAGCGTCTCTTTGACATGCGCTTGCGGTGCATCGGTGGCCGACAGCGAAGTCGCCATCTGCATGAAGTAGAGCGCGGTGGCGGCGGCGTTGCGCGAGTGCACTTCGTCACCCATCAACAGCGCCTGCGCCTGGATTGATTTGAGATCGACGCCTTCCTGCTTGCTGTTGACCGAGGCCAGAGTGGCTGCCTTGAGGGTGGGGGCGAGCACGCGCTCGAACCACTTGAGGCGCGTGAGAACCTCCGCGCTGTTGGCGCCGAAGCGCAGACATTTGCCGATGCCTTCGTTGAGGTTGGTATAGGCGAGGTTGCCGTGCGTGCTGTTCTTGACCACGAACACCGGCATGGATTGCGAAATGATGCCGGTCATCGGGCCGACTGCCTTGAAGTCGTGGCATTGCGCAAAGGTGATGTCGCCGCGCGCGAGCATGGTGCGGGCGGCATCGGGTGTGTCGGCCCAACCTTCGTAGAGCACCGCGCCGATCATCGCGCCGTGCATCGGGCCGCACATGTCGGGCCAGGCCACCGGCGCACCGGCGTGCAGGAGGATGCGTTGCGATTTCATTTCGGGCCACAGGATGTCGGCGCGCAGGGCGACATCGACCAGCATTGGGCGTGCCGCGATCACCTTTTCACAGGCGAGTTTGTTGGCGGCATCGATTTTCGAGCCGAGCGCTTCGGGGTCTGCAGCATCCCCCATCAACTGCGCGAGTTGCCAGGCGAGCACGGGGTCGGCATCGCCCGGCGGTTGCCAGTCGAGCTGCTGGGCGCCGCCACCGTTGGCGGTGACGCTGTCGATAAAACTGTCGAGGCCGGCGTTGATGACCTGGGGAGCGGAGGTGAGAAGCGTGGACATGGCGGGATCAGTGGTGCGAAGAAAGGGGTTGCGAGAGGGGATGCCGGGCGTTGGTGGCCGCTGCCGGATGGAGTGGGTCGGCGCTGCCGCGCAGTGCGGCCATGAAGCCAGCCAGCATGTCCCAGCCGGACGATGCGCCGATCGAGGTCAGCGTGCTTGCGTGGTTGAGTGCAGATTCCGCGTCGCCGCGGGCGATGGCGGCGGCGAAGTCATGCAGTGCCGCGTAACTCTGCCCTTGCGCAAGGTCGGCGAGCAGGGTGGCGCTGAGGGCGTGCGTGCGGATTGCCGCGTGGGCGATGATTTTTTCGCTCGCGTGCTGCCAGGTCGGAGCGTACACACGGTGCGCTCCATGCGCACCGGGCGCACCGTGCCCACCATGCCCACCATGCATCAGTCGCAATGCAAACAACGCGCCGCCCACGAAATCATCTCCCGAAGGCGTCAGGCCATTGCCCACGCCGAGCAGGCGCCGTGCGGGTTCGACAAGCGCTGCCGCGTCGGCGCCTGCGCAGGCGCGCGCCAGCGCATGCACGGCATCAACCCGGTGACTGAGCGGAAACGGCGGGCAATGGCCGGTCAGCAAACTTGCAAAGCCACGCGGAATCGACACATCGACCAAGCGAAGAACGGCTCTGCAAGCGCTTGTACGGGCATCATCAATCGAGAACGCGCAGCCACCAACGGTTTCCACGCTTTCGATCATGCAGATTTCCGTGGCTTCGCCCAGTGCAAGAGCGTGCGACGCGCTGCCGGCAGCGATCAAGACAGTGCGTGGATGATCAGGACCGGTCGTGCCGATCCACACCAGTTGCTTGCCCGCCAGGCGAAACGGGGTCGCTTCAAAACCGGGGAGAGTGCGCGTGACGCCGCCACAGGCGCGGATGGAGGCGCGGGCCACTGCGCCACAGCGCACCACACGCGCCGGTGGAGGCATGGGCACCAAAGCGGGCGCGTCGATGGCCGCCGCGTTGCGCATGCGCTCAGCCGCCATCTCGAACGATCCGCGTGCCGGCCTTGCCCTCGACCGCGTCAAAGGTGCGCTCAAGCGAAGTGATGACGACGGCGCCATCAAAGCGTTCGAGATACTGGATTGCAGCCTGGATTTTCGGCCCCATGCTGCCGGGTGGGAACTGGCCCTCGGCGAGGTGCTGGCGCGCTTCGCTCACCGTGAGTGTCGCAATGCCGCGCTGCGTGGGTTTGCCAAAGTCGAGCATCACCTGTTCGACACCGGTGATCATGACAAAGGTTTGGGCGTTCAGTTGCGCCGCCAGCATGGCCGACGTGAGGTCCTTGTCGATCACCGCTGGTACACCCTTGTAGTCACCGTTGGCGTCGCGCACCACCGGAATGCCGCCGCCGCCCGCAGCGATGGGAATGATGCCGGCCGCGAGCAGGGCTTCGATCGCGGGCAAATCGAGAATCGAGAGCGGCTGCGGCGAGGGCACCACGCGCCGGTAACCGCGCCCCGAGTCTTCGACCATCACCCAGCCGGTCTCCTCCATCATCTGCGCGGCTTCGTCCTTGCTGAAAAACTTGCCGACCGGTTTGGTCGGGTGGGTAAATGCCGGATCATTGGGATCGACTTCAACTTCGGTCAGCACCGCCGCCACCACCGCGTGGCAGTTGTGACGGCGCAGCACATTGGTAAAGCTTTGCTCAAACATGTAGCCCATGCCGCCTTGCGAGTGGGCCACGCAGACGTCCATCGGCATCGGCGGCAGTTCGCGCGCGGTCTTGGCCATGCGGTACAGAATATTGCCGACCACCGGGCCGTTGCCGTGCGTGAGCACCAGTTTGTAACCGGCTTCGATCATGCGCACGAAGTGTTCGCACAGTTGCGCCATCAGCCCGAGCTGTTCTTCGGCCGTGCCCTTGATGGTGGGCGGGTAGGCGGCGTTGCCGCCCAGGGCAACGACGATTCGCTGGTCGCTCATCGCGGTGACCCGGGCGCTTGACCCAAGGGGCAACGCGCGCTGCCCGAGATGATGCGCGGTGTGTTCATCATGTTGTCAGACCCTTACCAGAGAGGCGGCCCAGGCAGCCGCTTGCGTACTTGACGCGGCGACCAGGCAACCCGATGCCTTGAGTACCGCTTCCTGCTTCGAGCGTACCTGTGGGTCTTCCTCGGTGCCACACACAAAGGCGACGACTGGCAACGCGCGTGCGGCGCGCGCCCGCATGATCGCCTCGGACAATGCGCCGGCCGGATCCATATGCCCCGCATAACCCAACACGATGTCGAGCAGCAATACGGCGGTCTCGGGATCCGCCGCTTCCTGGGCAATGCGCGCAACCCGGGTGGACGGGTCGATCATCGGGTGCGGCTTGCCGATGGTGAAGTCGTCGTCGCCAAGATCGAGCAAGGTGTGTTCGTGCGAGCGTTGCAGATCGGGCAGCGCCTGCGCCTTGTTCAGCGGCACGTTGGACCAGCAGGCGATGCCGGCATCGCGCAAGGCCACCTGCGCTTCGGTGCAAAAGGTGCCGCCGGAGAACAAGCCGCGCACATAGCGCCCGCCATTTTTCGGGGGCATCGCGCCGGGAGGCGCTCCCACCAAGGGTTTGCGGCTGGTGCTCCGGCCCGCCGCCAAGGCGACGCAGGCCGCAGCGCAGTCGTACAGGGTGCCGGTTTGATGCACATTGGCTGGCGCGGCGACCGGCTCTCCACCGAGAAACACGGTGACAACCGGCTTGCCGGCGCGGCCGGCGCGGGCGATGACCGCGCTCATCACGGCCGGGGCGGGTGGCTTGGAGATGATGCCGATCACGCGGGTATCCGGGTCCGCTGCGAGCAGGTCCAGCGCCATCAGCATCGTGATGCCGCCGATTTCGGCCTTGACATCACGCCCGCCGGTGCCGATGGCGTGCGAGACACCTGCGCCCATCAGATGCACTTGCGCCGTGACTTCCTGCAGGCCGGTGCCCGAGGCGCCGATCAGGCCGATGTCGCCACGCCGCACCACGTTGGCAAAGCCGAGCGGTACGCCGCCGATGATGGCGGTGCCGCAATCCGGACCCATCACCAGCACGCCTTTGCGTTGCGCCAGTTGTTTGATCGCACGTTCCTGTTCGAGCGGCACGTTGTCGGAAAAGAGGAACACGTTGAGGCCGGCCTTGACCGCCTTGAGCGCCTCGGCGCCGGCGTAGGCGCCGGGTACCGAAATCTGCACCAGATTGGCGGCACCCAGTTGAGTGGCCGGCGCTGCTGCCTGTGCGGCTGACCGCGCGTCGGCGGCCATGCCGAGCGCCATGTTGAGCGAGCGCGGCACGACGGCTTCGGCGGTGCTGCCGCCGGCACGTGATCCGCCGGCAAGCGCGCCATCGACCAGCGCCAGCGCGGCTTCAGCCGCGCTGGCTTCGGCACTTTCGATGACGATAATCAAATCGCTGGGCGCGGCACGGTCGGCTTCGGCATTGAGCAGCCCGGCTTCCTGGAGAATCTCCTTGTTGGCCGGCGTCGCCATCACCAGCGTGGCACGTGCGATGGCGGGGTCGGCGAGCAGCTTCTCGGCAATGCGCATCAGCGCAACGGAGTCTTTGTAAAGATTGGGTTTGATGCGGGAGGAAATCATGGGTGTATGGGCGCGGCTTGCAGCGAGATGCGATGCGGGATGCGATGCGGGGAGGCGCGACACGGAATGCAGCGCGCGTGACGGGAAATGAAGACGAAGAAGAGGAACAGGAGCTTGATGCGGGCAATAGCAAGATGCGGAAGGTGCGGACGATGCGTCACGGATGCAGAGGCGCTTTTGATGTGCGACGCGCTTATGCTTCGACCGGCATGCCTCCGACTACGGTGTTGAAGCCGTTGTCGACGTAGGTGATTTCGCCGGTCACGCCGTTGGCGAGGTCGGAGAGCAGAAAAGCGGCGACATTGCCGACGTCGTCAATCGACACGTTGCGGCGCAGCGGCGCGTTTTCCTCGACAAACTTGAGAATTTTGCCGAAACCGCCAATGCCCATCGCGGCCAGGGTCTTGATCGGCCCGGCCGAAATGCCGTTGACCCGAATGCCCTTGGGGCCGAGGCTGGAAGCCATGTAGCGCACGGCGGCTTCGAGGCTGGCCTTGGCCAGGCCCATGGTGTTGTAGTTGGGCACCACGCGCTCGGCGCCGAGGTAGGAGAGCGTCAGCATGGCGCCGCGCGACTTGCCAGTTTCGTCGAGCATCAGCGGCAGCGCAGCCTTGCCGAGCGCAGCGAAGCTGTAGCTCGAAATGTCGTGTGCGATCTTGAATGCCTCGCGCGAAACGCCATTCATGAAATCGCCTTCGATTGCATCGCGCGGGGCGAAGCCGATGGCGTGTACGAGGCCGTCGAGACGCGGCCAGGATTGTTTGAGGCCATCGAATACGGCAGCGATCTGCGCGTCGTCGGCCACATCGCAGGGGAAGCAGAGGGTCGAGCCAAAAGCGGCCGCAAAGCCTTTGATGCGCTCTTCAAAGCGCTCGCCCTGATAGGTGAAGGCCAGCTCGGCGCCTTCACGGTGGCAGGCGCGCGCAATGCCGTAGGCAATCGAGCGGTTCGACAAAACGCCGGTGATGAGGAGCCGTTTGCCTGCGAGAAATCCCATGTTTTCGATCCGGTTGCGTGAAGCGCGCATTATGCCAGCGCACCCAAACAGGGCTTGCGGCGCGACGGCGGTGCGGCAAACTGTATACTTTCCTCCTTCGAACTGTATACACTTTTTACGCCAATTGCGCCGCTTGTCCTCGACACGACGGGACGCCGCGCCCATCCCCGACCGACCATGACCCTGCAACTGCCCCCCCTCTCGCCACTCGCAGATCCGGCCTCCGCGCTGGGCGATCTGAACCCGCTGCCGCGCCTGATGATGGGGCCGGGGCCGATCAATGCCGACCCGCGCGTGCTGCGCGCCATGTCGGCGCAATTGCTTGGCCAGTTCGATCCGCAGTTCCGCCTGATGATGCGCGAGACCATGGCGCTCTATCGCCAGGTGTTCGAAACCAAAAACGACTGGACCTTCATCGTCGACGGCACCGCGCGCAGCGGCATCGAAACCGTGACCGCTTCGGTGGTGGAACCGGGCGACCGTGTGCTGGTTTGCTCGTTCGGGCGCTTCGGCCAATTGCTCACCGAGATCGCGCGGCGTGCCGGCGCCGAGGTGAAGGTCATCGAAGTGCCATGGGGCACGGTGTTCACGCCGGAGCAAATTGAAGCGGCGGTCAAGGCGTTTTCGCCCAAGCTCGTTGCGGTGTGTCAGGGCGATACGTCAACGACGATGTTGCAGCCACTCGCCGAAATCGGCAAGATTTGCCATCGTTACGGTGCCTTGTTGCAGGTCGACGCGACCGCGTCGATTGCCGGCACGCCACTCAAGTGCGATGAGTGGGAAATCGACGGCACCACCGCCGGTTTGCAAAAATGCCTCGCCGGCCCCTCGGGCGCAGCGCCGGTGACCCTGTCTGATGCCATGGCGCGTGTGATCTACCGCCGCCGCCACATTGAAGAAGGCGTGCGCCCCGCCAATTACACACCGGGTGATGGCAGCGTGATCACCAGCAATTACTTTGATCTGGCGATGGTGATGGACTACTGGAGCGATCTGGCGCTCAATCACCACACCGAAGCGACCACCATGCTCTACGGTGCGCGCGAGTGCGGACGCATCTTCGTGCAGGAAGGCCACGCCAGCGTATTCAGGCGCCACGCCGATGGTTCAAGCGCGATGGTTGCGGGGCTGCGCGCGATGGGGCTCTCGGTGTATGGCGATGTCGCCAACAAGATGCCCAACGTCACAGGGGTCTATGTGCCGGACGGCGTCAATGGCGACCGTGCGCGCAATGCCTTGCTCAAGGATTTCGGCATCGAAATCGGCACCTCGTTCGGCCGGCTCGCCGGCAAGATCTGGCGCGTCGGCGCCATGGGCTACAACGCGCGGCAGGATTGTGTGTTGGTGACGCTCGGCGCGATGGAGACGGTGCTGGCGGCGGAAGGCTACCGTTTCACGCGCGGGGCCGGCGTGGATGCGGCGTATCAGTCTTACAGGGATTCAGCCCGCCAGGAATAGGAACACGGTGGGCAGTTTGGTGCGTGCTGAGTCCTCGGCACCCTGCACACCGGCCGCTTGCGCGTCGGCACGCTGCATCCAGTCAGTGACCGTACGTGTCTCCACCGACTCTTCCGGATATGTCAGGCCGGCGGCGCGCGTGAGCCGCGTGTTCCCGGCAAGTGTGGCGAGCAGCGCTGCCCACAGGGCCTCGTTGCGGTACGGCGTCTCGATCAGGATTTGCGTCTCGCGCTCGCGCGCCGAACGCGCCTCGAGTTTCTTGATGAAGTCTTCGCGCGCCGGTGATTTCACCGGCGCGTAGCCGGCGAAGGCAAAACGCTGGCCATCGAGGCCCGATGCCATCAGCGCGAGCAGGATTGACGAGGGGCCGGTGAGGGGCGCCACGCGCACGCCCACAGCGTGGGCCAGCCGCGCCAGTTGCGCCCCCGGATCGGCAATGCCCGGGCAACCCGCTTCGGACAACATGCCCACATCGATGCCACGAAGAAGCTTGTCCACCAAGGGTTTCAG
>JANLTL010000333.1:0-2719 GCA_031362905.1 Burkholderiales bacterium
GTTGGCCGATCTGGCGCCCGTGGTTGCGCTTCTGATTCCCCAGGCAGATCTGACCATTCCCCGGAAACCGTTGGTAGCCAAGGATTTCCGGCCGGAAGCCGCGCACCACGGGGGCGCACCCCCGCTCTATTCCAGCACCGCCCGCCTGCGCATCTGACCCGTTGACTGAAGTGACGTGCCGCGCCCATCGTTGATGGGTCGTGGCTGGATCCATTTTTGTCAAGGAGTCAACATGCCTACCCAATCTGCTTCCGCCGTGATGGCCATGGTGGTCGCGAGCAGCACAATCCTGTCAGCGGGGGCGGCGGCGCAGCCTGCCGCTCCCGTCCTCAAGTATGAATCGGCATTCGAGGGCTACACCCGTTTCGCCGATGAGAAGCGCGCCAATTGGCGCGATGTCAACGACACCGCCGGCCTGCTTGGCGGGCACGCCGCCCATGTGAAGGACGTCGAAAGAGTCGTCAGCGCGGCCGGTACCGTGATGGAGATTGACCGCACCGCCAACCGCGTCCGCATCGATGGCGATGCCGTCAAGCCGCTCGGCTGGCCGGCCGGGATTGCTTTCTGGTCGCTCAAATCCGCCGCCCTGGCGGATCAAATCAAGCCCGGCCAGCGCGTCGCGTTTCGGCTGGAGAAAGACGGCGACGTGTATCGCATCGCGGCGTTCGAGGGCAGCGCGCCTGCCGCGCCGGCCAGCCTGAAACCGGCTACAGCACCGGCCAGTGAGCCAACTAAGGCGCCAGCCAAGGCGCCGGTCAATCCACACGCGGGCCACAGCGGCATGCATCCATCAGGGGAAAAGAAATGAGCAACATCAAACTGCTGCGCCGCGCGCGCGCGCACAAGAAGTCGCTGGCGCTCGCGCTCGGCACCATGGTTCTCGCTGGCTGCGCTTCCTTTTCGGAGGATCGCGGCCTCGGCCTGGCGCAACAAACCGCCAAGGAGCGCCTCGGCAAGGACATTACCTGGGTGCGCAGTGAGGCCGACGCCGAAAGCGTCAAGACCAAGGTGCAGGCGCTGCTCGCCAATCCGCTCTCGGCTGACGATGCGGTGCAGATCGCGCTCTACAACAACCCCGGCTTGCAGGCGACCTATGCCGAACTGGGGATATCCGAAAGCGATCTGGTTGCGGCCGGGCGCATCGACAACCCGCGCTTCATGTTCATGCGTGCGCTCGATTTCCGTAGCGAAGCCAAGATTGAAAGTATTCTGTCCTTCGGCGTGATGTCGCTGATTACCTTGCCGATGCGCATGGAGGCGGCCGGTCGCAGATTCGAATCCACCCGGCGTGGCGTCACCTCCGAAATGCTGCGCACCGCCAGTGAAACCCGCAAGGCCTGGGTAGCTGCCGTTGCCGCCGCGCAAACCGTGCAATACATGACGCAGGTGAAAGAATCCGCCGAAGCGGGGGCCGAGCTGGCGCGGCGCATGGCGCGGGCCGGCAGTTTTTCGAAGCTTTCACAAATGCGCGAGCACGCCTTCTATGCCGATGCCACGACCCAGTTGGCGCGTGCCCAGCAGGCCGCGGTATCGGCGTGCGAGCAGCTCACGCGCCTGATGGGCCTCCCCGATGCCCAGGCGTTCCGCTTGCCCGAGCGCCTGCCGGACCTGCCGGCCGCACCGCGTGCGGAAGCGGACATTGCCCGGAAAGCGATGAGCGAGAGACTTGACGTCACTGCTGCCCGGTATGAAGCGGAAGCTCTGGCAGCGTCGCTGGGCCTGACCAAGATCACGCGCTTTACCAACGTGCTTGAGATTGGCCGTGTGCGCATCGACGAAGGGCATGACCCGCGCAAGAAGGGCTGGGAGGTCGCGTTCGAGATTCCGATTTTCGATTTCGGCGGGGCTCGTATCGCGGGAGCCGAAGCACGCTACATGCAGGCGGCCGAGCGGATTCGCGAAACCGCGGTGACGGCCACCAGTGAAGTGCGCGAGACCTACAACGCCTATCGCACCCAGCATGACCTGGCGCGTCATTACCGCGAAGAAATCGTGCCCTTAAGAAAGAAGATTTCTGACGAAATGCTGCTGCGCTACAACGGCATGCTTAGGTCAGTGTTTGAACTGCTCGCCGACGCGCGTGAGCAGGTGATGGCCGTCAACGGTGCGATTGAAGCGCAACGCGATTTCTGGATGGCGGAAGCCGATCTGCAAATGGCGCTGATCGGCAAGCCCTCGGCTTTGGGACTGGGCAAGCCGCTCGCCTCCACTCCGGTCAAAGCCGCCGGCGGAGGGCACTGAGATGAAAACCACCATGAAACCCACACTTGTGGATTCGCAGATGCTGTCGTCTGCCCCGTCTGCTCGAAACACCCCAACCGCTATCGCCGCTGCACCATCGGCGCGGCGCCGCTTCTTTGCACAAAGTGCGGGGGTGGGTGCGGCGATGTTTGGCACCGCGGCAGTTTCGCGCACTGCGCAGGCTGCCGTACCCGAGGCGCCGATGCAAAGCGGCGCTGCGACCATCATCAGCAAGGCACCGGCATTTGGTCAAGGAGCGGGCCGGCCTTACAACCCGGTGGTCACACTCAACGGCTGGACCTTGCCGTTCCGCATGAAGGATGGTTACAAGGAGTTCCACCTGATCGCCGAACCGGTAGTGCGCGAAATTGCGCCGGGCATGAAGGCCAACCTGTGGGGCTACAACGGCCAATCACCCGGACCCACCATCGAAGTGGTCGAGGGCGACAAGGTACGCATGTTCGTCACCAACAAGCTG
>JANLTL010000420.1:0-13035 GCA_031362905.1 Burkholderiales bacterium
GGCCGATGCAACGGCACATCCCTTGGTCGATAGCCACAGCGCGCTTTCGCCTCGCCCGCGCCATCGCACGCGGCATGCCGCTTTGTCCTTGCTGCGCAAAGCCTCATTCGCGAGTCGATAAACATTAATAACACAGTACAATTAACCGCCTCTTCCATAGACCGGCTTCAAATGCGGCACCTGCTTGGCAAACAGCTCGGCGATGAAGTCAACAAACACGCGCACCTTGGCTGACAGGTGGCGGCTCGGCCAGTAGAGTACCGAGATCGGCGCCAACGGCGACTCCCAATCCTCCAGCAGCGGCACCAGCCGTCCATCGCGAATCGCGCGCTGTACACCGGTTTCCAGCATGCACACAATGCCGGCGCCAGCGATGGCGAAGTCAGTCAGCGCCTCAGGGTTGTTGGTGTGCAGGGCGCCCTGCGGTGTATGCACGAGTTCGCGCGCCCCCTTGCGGTAACTCCAGCGCGCCGAACGCCCCAGGCTCGCGGAGAAATAGCCGAGGCAATTGTGCTTGGACAACTCCGCCGGTGATTTGGGCGTACCGTGCCGCGCCAGATAATCAGGTGCGGCACAGGTCACGAAGCGCGCGTCGTACACGCGTTTGGCCACCATCGGCGAGTCGTCCAGTTTGCCGACACGCAAAATCACATCCACGTCTTCTTCGGTGAGATCGACAAACCGGTCACCAAGTGACATGACGACCTTCACATCCGGATACCGGGCGGAAAATGCCGGCAGTGCGGGAGTCACATATATGTGGCCAAGGCCAGTCGGCAACTCAATGCGCAAGCGCCCCTGCGGACGGCTCTGGGTCTGTTTCAGCGCCGCTTCGGTTTCGTCGATTTCGGCCAGCACACGACGGCAGCGTTCGAGGTAGGCGCGGCCATCGTCGGTGAGGCTTACCTTGCGCGTGGTGCGCGTCATCAGGCGCACGCCAAGATGGGTTTCCAGATTGCGGATCGCGGTGGACACGCTGGCAGGCGCCATGTTGAGGCGCTCCGACGCCCTCGCGAAGCTCTCCAGTTCGGCGACGCGCACGTAGATTTCCATTGCATGCAGTTTGTCCATAACTGGAAAGTTCCCGTGTATTTATTCGAATATTACGAATAATCAATTAGTTTTTAATGCCTTTATTAAACCATGATTAGTCAATATAGTTCGCTTCATCAAATCGACGCAATACAAGACGGAGCATTCTCAAATGGAACTGATATCGATGTTGCAAGGCGTGGTCGCTGCCGGTGGTGCGGTGATTGTTCTGGCGCTCGCCATTGAGGGAGCGTCGCACTAACGCGTCAAGTGCGGGGAGCTTGCAAGCTTCCACGCACAAGGCGCACCGTCCGGCACCTGCCGTACGGCCTGATGGAAAGGAGCCTGACATGTCCGACCTTCTGATTTCCCTGGCACTGCTCGCCGCGTTCGGTGCCGCATGGGCTGTCCTGATCCGCGCTGGCGGTCTGGACTGGCTGGCCGACAAGCATGTGGCCGCTGCGCGCCGCATGCTCACCAAATCCAAATTTGCGTTTGACGGAGAAGTACACGCCTGACGCACACCGGTGTCTCCTCATCGCCTCTCCTCCTTGGCGATGATTCACGCGGTCCGCTCAATGCGGGCCGCTTTTTTTTATGGCGCCGGTGCGGCTAGGCGCGCGAAATTCGGTATCCTCGCGGTTTCGTCTTGAGCCGCCGTCAGATGCCGCATCAAATCGCTCCGCCTTCCAATTTCCGGCCCGCCCGTTCAGATCGTCCGGCACCGCGTGATGTGGTGAACAGCACACTGACACGCCGCCGCTGGTTGGGCGCAGCAGTATTTGCACCGCTTTGCCCGGCGTCCCGCGCACAAATGAACCTGGTCGACAGCGAAGGCCGTCCGGCGGGCGCGCTCGAAGCGCCTTTCATCACAACACCTGACAGCATCGTGCCTATCATGCTTGATCTGGCCGGCGTGACGGCCGCTGACAACGTCTATGACCTTGGTTGCGGCGACGGGCGCATCGTGATTGCGGCCGGCAAACGCGGCGCGCGCGGCCTTGGTGTCGATCTCGACCATGACTTGATCGCCAACGCCAAGGTGGCGGCGCGCCAGGCCGGCGTGGCCGACCGCGTGCGTTTCGAGCGCGGTGACTTGTTCGAAATGGACTACCGCGAGGCCACGGTGGTCATGCTTTATCTGAGCGAGCGGCTCAACCTGCAACTGTGGCCACGCCTCAAGGCCCAACTCAGGCCCGGCTCCCGCATCGTTTCGCACCGCTTCAAAATGGGTGATCTCAAACCCGAACGCACCATCAACATCGACAATCGCGACATCCATCTTTGGAGGATTTGAGCATGACCGTTTCACTGCGCTCCAGCGCCGCTGCCGCATCGGGCAGTCACCCTGCGAGCGGCTACCGCACGACCGGCGCGAAGGCGCATGCCGCCGCCGCGCCGTGGGCCACAGCGGGTCTCGCAACAGCAGGTCTCGCCGCAGCGGTGCTCGCCACTGCCTTGTTCGCGCCTGCCGTGCAGGCGCAAACCGCCAAGCCGGCCTACGAGCCGTCCTACGGCCAGGAAGGCAAGGACGTGATCTGGGTGCCGACGCAACCCCTGACCATTGAGCGCATGCTGCGCATGACCCAGGTGACCCCGCAAGATGTGGTGGTCGATCTGGGCTCCGGCGATGGCCGCATCACGATTGCCGCTGCGAAGGATTTTGGCGCCAAGGCCTTCGGCTATGAATACAACCCCGACATGGTCGAGCTGAGCAAGCGCGAAGCCGAGAAAGCCGGCGTCGCGGGCAAGGTCGAATTTCGCCGTGCCGACATTTTCGAGACTGATTTTTCGCACGCGACCGTGATCACCATGTATCTGCTGCCGCATCTGAACGTCAAGCTGCGCCCGATCATCCTCAACATGAAACCCGGCATCCGGGTGGTATCGCACCAGTTCGACATGGGCGAGTGGAAGCCTGATGAAGTGTCCGATCAAAGCGGGCGCCGCATCAATTTCTGGCTGGTACCGGCCAAGGTCGAGGGCGATTGGAAGCTCTCCTTCCCCGGCCGTGACTACACCCTGACGCTGCGCCAGGAGTTTCAGATGATTTCGGGCTACATGGCGCCCGGGGCGGTGCAGATGGGGCTGCGCGACGCGGTGCTCACCGGCACCGCGATCCGTTTTTCGTTTGTCGATGAACAGAGCAAATTGCACTCCTTCAACGGCACCGTGAACGGCAACCGCATGTTCGGCACAGTCACCCCGCAAGGCGGCCAGCCGGTCGCGTTCAACGCCACCAAGAACGCGCCATGAGCGCGGACCCGGATGCAAGCGCGCGACAGGCAGCAGCCGCCACTACCGTGATCAACATGAGTCCGCTGGGCGCGGCACCTGGCGCAGAGAGTGTGGGTAGTGCCGGCACTGCAGGCGCGCCACAGCGCGTTCTCACGGTGAAGGATGCGATTTTTTTGACTGTCGGCATCGTGATCGGTGCGGGCATCTTCAAGGCGCCGTCGCTGGTGGCCGGTGCTGCGGGGTCGGAGTCGATGATGATTCTTGCCTGGGTACTGGGCGGTGTCATCACGCTGCTCGGTGCGCTCACTTATGCAGAGCTGGCCTCGACCTTTCCGAATGCGGGAGGTGACTATCACTTCCTGCACCTGGCCTATGGCAAGCGCACGGCCTTTCTGTTCGCATGGGCGCGCACCACTGTCATCACCACCGGTTCCATCGCACTGCTCGCGTTTGTGTTTGGCGATTACTGCGCACAACTGTTTCCGCTCGGCGAGTTTGGCTCGGCGATTTACGCATGCCTGGTCGTGATGGTGCTCACCGTGATTCACTGGATCAGCACGCGCGCGTCGAGCACCACGCAAAATTGGCTTACCGGCCTCGAAATTGGCGGCCTGATACTGGTCGCCATCGCCGGCTTCATGGCAACGCCGGCAGCCGCCCCGGTACCCGCGGTGGCAAGCAGCGCGAGCGCTGCCTTCGGTTTTGCCATGGTCATGGTGATGCTGACCTTTGGCGGCTGGAATGAAGTCGCGTATGTCTCGGCGGAGGTCTCAAGCGACAAGCGCGGCATTGCGCGCGCGCTGATCGCCAGCATTCTGGTGGTGACCGCGCTCTACCTGGTGGTCAACCTCGCGTACCTGCATGCCCTCGGCATCGACGGCATGGCCAAGTCGAGCGCTGTCGCGGCTGATGTGCTCAAGGCCGCGTTCGGCCCCGCTGGCGCGGTATTGATGAGCGTCATCGTTGCCATCGCCACGCTGACCTCGATCAACTCCACGCTGATTGTCGGCGCACGCTCCAGTTACGCCGCTGGCCGCGACTGGCCCGCGCTGCGCTTTCTCGGCGCGTGGAGCGCCGACGGTAGCACGCCGCGTCATGCCCTGTTGGTACAAGCCGTGATTGCGCTTGCGCTGATCGTGCTGGGTGCCGCGACCCGCA
Organism: Burkholderiales bacterium; assembly: GCA_031362905.1. GTDB lineage: Bacteria > Pseudomonadota > Gammaproteobacteria > Burkholderiales > JAEUOS01 > CANJDH01. Next base: position 4,429 of record JANLTL010000420.1, read on the forward strand.
AGGGCTTTGAGACCATGGTTGACTACACCGCGCCAGTATTCTGGTTTTTCTTTTTACTGTGCGGGCTTTCCGTATTTGTACTGCGCCGCAAGCATGCCGATGTCGAGCGCCCATTCCGCGTGCCGCTCTACCCGGTTGTGCCGGCGCTGTTCTGCATCGCCTGCGCCTGGTTGCTCTACTCGAGTCTCGCCTATGTCAAGACCGGTGCACTCTACGGCGCCGGCCTGCTGGTGATTGGCGCCATCATCTCCTTGTTTTTGGGCAAAAAATAGGGGGATCAACCTCACCCATTTTTGTCTCATGTTCACCGCCGGAGCATTGAACAAATGCGCGAGTGACTGGCGAACAAATGGGGTCTGACCCCATTTGTTCGCGCTATTCCATTTACCTCACCAACTTGATTCGCGCTCCGGCGTGGCGCTGATTTTGTGGATGGTGAGGTCGGCACCGTTGTACTCTTCCTCTGCATCCAGACGCAGGCCCATCATCGCCTTGATGATGGCGTAGGTGAGGTAGCCACCCACCACGGCGACCACAATGCCCAGCGCGGTGCCCACCAGTTGCGCCATGAAGCTGACGCCGCCCATGCCGCCAAGCGCCTTCAATCCAAAGATGCCGGCTGCAATACCACCCCACGCACCACACAGGCCGTGAAGCGGCCAGACCCCCAGCACATCGTCAATCTTCCACTTGTTTTGCGTCAGAGTGAACATCTGGACAAACAAACCGCCCGCCACCACACCCACCACCAGGGCGCCGATCGGATGCATCACATCCGAGCCTGCGCACACCGCGACGAGCCCGGCGAGCGGGCCGTTGTGCACGAATCCCGGGTCATTCTTGCCGAACAGCGTAGCCGCCAGGGTGCCGCCCACCATGGCCATCAGCGAGTTGAGCGCAACGAGGCCGCTGATCTTGTCAATCGTTTGGGCACTCATGACGTTGAAGCCAAACCAGCCCACGGACAAAATCCACGCGCCAAGCGCGAGGAAGGGAATCGATGAGGGCGGATGCGCCGTCACCTGGCCATCCTTGCCGTAACGCCCGGCGCGTGGCCCCAATTGCAACACCGCCATCAGGCCAATCCAGCCGCCCATCGCGTGGACCACCACGGACCCTGCGAAGTCATGAAACTCCTCGCCAAACGCGCCCTTGATCCAGGCCTGCACGCCGAACTGCTGGTTCCATGCGATGCCTTCGAAGAACGGATAGATCAACCCGACCAGCACGGCGGTGGCCAACAATTGCGGGCCAAAGCGCGCACGCTCGGCAATGCCGCCCGAGACAATCGCCGGGATCGCCGCTGCAAACGTCAGCAGGAAGAAAAACTTCACCAGCTCAAAGCCATTTTTTTGCGCCAGGGTTTCCGCCCCGACAAAAAAGCTCGTGCCATAGGCCACCGCGTAACCCACAAAAAAATAAGCCAGCGTCGACATTGAAAAATCGACCAGAATCTTGACCAGTGCGTTGACCTGGTTTTTACGGCGCACCGTGCCGAGCTCCAAAAATGCAAAGCCGGAATGCATGGCCAGGACCATGATCGCGCCGAGCAAAATGAACAGCGAGTCAGCGCCGGTTTTGAGTTGTTCCATCCCATTTCCTCCTGTGAAAGTGAAAATCATCTAGCAACAAGCGCACCACAGCGCACCACAACGCACCATTCGTGTGATATTTTGATTTTTAAGCCATTTTTCGGTGCATGCATAATTGTGATGGGAAATTAATGCACTGATATTGTGCTTGGCAGGAATTTATTGCACCTAATAGGTTCATTTTCATCAACTCGGCGCCGCGTTTGACAAGTGCCCGCAACGCCGTTAGCGTGCGGTATCGGCGCCGCCTCCATCGTGCGGCAAGGTCGCGCAGCCTGGTCGAGCCGACAAAACCTTGGCAGCGCGCAAACAGGGAGCGAACGGAGCAAATGGAACGACGACAATTTATTCGTGTCTGCGCAGCGAGCGCCGGCAGTGCGCGTGCGGCGGCAGACGTGACCCCACTCACCGCAAACGGCCTCGCAACTGCGGGCGCCCTCGTGACCGTGTCAGTAGCAGCGGCACCAGTGCAAGCCAAACGCTACCCACGCGCCAAACTCTTCATGGCCGGCGGCGCGCCGCTCAAAGCCGCACAACTCGCGGTCCGCAAGAATTACGTGTTCTTCTACCCGTTTCAAGGCACACCGGTCTTTTTGCTCAATCTGGGCAAGGCCCTGAAATCCTCTCCCACCAAGGGAATTGACGGTGCAGACTATGAATGGCCGGGCGGCACGGGTGCGTCCAGGTCCATCGTCGCCTACTCCGCGATCTGCTCGCACCAACTCACCTATCCGACCAAAGACATCAGTTTCATCAGCTTTCGCGCCGGCAAATCCGGCGCGAACAAGCATGCCGACGTGATTCACTGCTGCTCCGAACATTCGCAATACGACCCCGCCGCAGGGGCAAAAGTGTTGGCCGGCCCGGCACCGCAGCCGCTCGCCGCCGTGCTGCTGGAGCACGATGCCAAGAGCGATGAACTCTATGCGACTGGTACGCTCGGGGGCGAAATGTTCAACGCCTTTTTCCGCAAGTATGAAATGAAACTCACGCTCGACATGGGCGGGCGCGCCACGCAGGCGGCGGGAGACACCTGCGCGGTGACCGAGCTCGACAACTACTGCCGCCAGCAGGTTCGCTGTTGATCACCTGGCTCGAAGGCAACACGCCGTTTCCGCCGCTCTCGAGCGCGCTGGCAGAGCCCAATGGCCTGCTTGCGGCCGGCGGTGAGCTCAGCATCGAGCGCTTGCTCACGGCGTATCGCAGCGGCATCTTCCCCTGGTACTCGGCTGGTCAGCCGGTGCTGTGGTGGAGCCCCGACCCGCGCATGGTCGTGCTGCCGTCCGAGTTTGCCCCCAAACGCTCGCTCGCCAAAGTGTTGCGCAACAAGGTATACGAGGTGCGCTGCGACACCGCGTTTGAGGCCGTGATGCGCGCCTGCGCCGGCACGCCACGCGACGGCCAGGACGGTACCTGGATCACCGAAGAGATGATTGGCGCCTATGTGCGCTTGCATCGTGCCGGCCACGCGCATTCAATCGAAACCTGGATTGACGGTGAACTCGCGGGCGGGCTCTACGGCCTCGCGATCGGCCGCATGTTTTATGGCGAATCGATGTTCTCGCACAGCACTGACGCATCGAAAATTGCATACGCGCATTTGTGCGCGTTTCTCGCCGGACAGGAATGTGGCATGATTGATTGCCAAATGAACACTGACCATCTCGCCTCACTCGGGGGCCACGAAATTCCCCGCGTGCAATTTGTGCGTGCACTCGATGCATTGGTGCACGCGCCGGCGATGCGCGGGTGGCAACAAATCACGCGCTGCTATGGCCTGCTGGTGGATCAGGCATGAGTCAAGCATGAGCCAACTGCGCGACCTGCCGTTTTCGGTACTGCAGTTTTATGCAACCGCGCCCTACCCATGCAGCTATTTGCCGGGAAAACTGGCACGATCGCAGGTGGCCACGCCGTCGCACTTGATCAATGCCGACACCTACAGCGAACTGGTGCGCGCGGGGTTTCGGCGCAGCGGCATCTTCACCTATCGTCCGCATTGCGACGGCTGCCGCGAGTGCATCCCCGTGCGTGTGCCGGTGGCCGCGTTCCGCCCGACCCGCTCGCAACAGCGCGCGTGGAAACAGCACAAAGCCCTGCAGCCCGCCGTCACCAACCTTGGTTACTCGGCTGAGCACTATGCGCTCTACCTGCGCTATCAGGCCGCCCGCCACGCCGGCGGCGGCATGGATCAGGACTCACGCGACCAGTATGCGCACTTCCTCCTGCAAAGCCGCATCAACAGCCGCCTGATCGGCTTTCACCAACGCGGTCACGCGGATGAAGCGGGCGCGACAGCCGCCACCAGGCCAACCGCCGCTGCTACCAACAGCCTCAAACTCGTCTCCATCGTCGACATCCTCAACGATGGCCTGTCATCGGTCTACACGTTTTACGAGGCCGATGACGAGCGCGCCAGCTACGGCACCTTCAGCATCCTCTGGCAAATCGAGCAATGCCGCCGCCTCAACCTGCCGTATCTGTATCTGGGCTACTGGATCCGCGGCAGCCGCAAGATGGCGTACAAAGCCAAGTTCACGCCGATTGAAGGCATGGTGGACGGGGTGTGGCAGCCGCTGGAGTAAGTGGGCCGAAGGCTTGATGAGTTGCCGTTGACTACCCGCTGCTTGGCAAGCACAAGCACAATCTAGCTGCACATTGAATTTTCACTTGCCGCCAGACCAATAACGGTCTATATTTGGTTCTCACCCAAACACCGGGATCATCATGCGCTACTCCACCCAGGTCAAATCTGTGAGCTACCTCAAAGCCAACGCCGCCGAAGTGCTCGCACATCTTCGCGAAGTGCGCGAACCGATGGTCATTACCCAAAACGGTGAAGCCAAAGCCGTGATTCAGGATGTAGTCTCATATGAAGAGACGCAGGAAACACTGGCGCTGCTCAAAATTCTCGCCCTCAGTCAGCGCGAAGTCGAAGCAGGGAAAATGCGCCCGCTCGCCGATGTGGTCAAGCGCCTGCGCGCCTCACGCCTCACGACCGCCAAGCGCAACTGATGCGTTACGCAGTACTGCTCACTGCGGGCGCAGAGAACGACCTGTCGGAAATCTACGACTACATTGCCGAAGCTGATTCCGTTGCCAGCGCCAACTACGTGTTGGAGCGTCTGGTAAAAGCGGGAGAGAGCCTAGCCACATTTCCGGAACGCGGTTCCATCCCGCGTGAATTTCTGGCCCTCGGTGTGCGTGAGTACCGGCAAGCGTTTTTCAAGCCCTACCGGCTGATCTATCGAATCGAGGACAAGCAGGTACAGGTGCGCATCATCGCAGACGGGCGGCGTGACATGAAGAGCTTGCTTGCGCGCCGCCTGTTAGGAGAGTAAAGCGGGAAACCGTTGGTGAGAGCGTTTCTTAGGTCTGCGTAGGGCAGCACACCTGTGCTTCACCCGCAGGCAACAATTCGAAGCCGCCCGCTACCTCCTTGTCTCTGATCTCCCGGCACGATCAACCGCAAGCTCTCACCGCTTGCGAAACACCACCACATGCTGCCACGGCAGGCCGCCGACGGTGCGCTCCCAGGTCAGCGCATGCCGCGCCGCTTCCGCCCTCACCTGCGCTTCGCTCATCTTGTGCAGCTGCTTGATCGGCACGTTCGCATCCTCGGCGCGATATTCGACAAACACCACGCGGCCGCCCGGCTTCAACGCCTGCACGATGCTCGCCAGCACCTCGTACGGAAACTCAAGCTCGTGATACACATCGACCATCAACGCGAGGTCAATCGACGCCGCCGCCAGCTTCACGGCAGTGGCGGAGCCTTGCACCGGTTTGATCTGCCCCAGCCCCGGTTGCCGCGCCAGCGCTTCGAGCATGCGTACCATCTCGGGCTGCACATCGACCGCGTACACCGCCCCGCCCGGCCCCACCCGCGCCGCGATGCGCCGCGCAAAGTAACCCGACCCCGCCCCGACATCCGCCACCGCCATGCCGGATTTGATCTCCAGCATCGGCAACAGCAGATCAGTACGCTCCTCGCGCTCACGCTCCTCCCGCTCCAGCCAGGCCGCCCCCTGCCAGCCCATCACCTGCGAAATCTCGCGGCCCATGTAGACCTTGCCGATACCGTCGGGCGTAGCTGCACGGCGCTGGTAAAGCGCATCCTGGGCTAACGCCGTCGCATTGACGAACACGCACGCTGCCAACACCAAGCGTATCAACGTCATGGGCTGAAAATCCTTGGTGCGCAAGGCTCGGAGCGGGTCTACTGCGCAGGCAATCGTTTCAGCAGATCCGGCAGATCTGCATGAATCGTGTCCCACACAATGCCCAGATCGATTTCAAAGTAGCCGTGGGCAATGCGATTGCGCGAGATACCCAAGCAACTCTGCCCGGCGTTCCTCGGTCATACCGGCACGGCGTCCCTCAGAACCCGCTCACGGAACTTGGCCGGCAGGTCCCCAGGAGTCAGCAAATCAACACGCACGCCAAGCAACTCCTCAAGCGCAACCTGCAGTCCGCCCAAATCAAATAGCGTCGCGCCAGGCAGTGGATCAACGATGAGATCAATATCGCTGCCGTCTTTATCCTCTCCACGCCGAACCGAGCCAAAGACGCGCACGTTTCCCGCCTTAGACCTGGCGGTCAAGGCAAGCACTTCATTGCGCTTTTGCGCGAGAATTTGAGAGGGTTGCATGGCACATGCTTGGATGAATCCGGTAACTGTATTCTACTTTGCTACGCAGACGAGGTAAAACGAGCCGAAACCGTTGGTAGGAGCGCCTCTTCGGCAAACGGCCGAGGTCGCCCTACTTCACCCTTCAAGCAGCCAGCCGCGCCAGACTCCGCTCCAGCAATTGCGAATCAGCTTCGCTCAATATCCTGAACGACGCAGCCGGATAAAGGTAGTCTTCGCCCGACTCATCGACGACCCGCACCATGCCGCGTTCTTCGCCCAGAAGCTCGTACGTAAGACCCGGCAGAACATCACCGCCGTCAAAGTCGGGGCCAAAATCATTGGAGAGACAAAGCGCAAATTTTTTCATAGCCACCGTTTCAATTTCATCTCGACATTGCCAATACCGCACCGTCACTTCCGCCCCTTCCTCGACTTACGAGCCGTCGAGTCTGTCTGCCCCGCGGCATAGAGTCGAATGTACAAGTCGACTAAGCGATCCAATTGATGATCTGCGACATCGCGCTTTTGGGGATTGCGGATTTTGCCGAGCACATCAACCAAATATCCTGCGGTTAGCTTCACGATCAGTTTCTTCTGTCCGTCATAAAACTCTTTGAACGCATCTAGGTCGCCACCCTTGTGCAATTCAACTTTGGCGTCCCTAGTAATCACGATTGCAAATCGACCGTATTCATTGTTCAAATACCCTGCGATCTGACGGTATTCCTCCACGCCAATGCCTTCATAATTTTTTATCTCGAACACCACCTGTCGCGTCTGATAGTCATGCAACACACGCAGCCAAAACTGGCTATCCCCTTGGTTGGTGGCGACAATGTCCCGTCTTTGCGTAGCATTCCTATTCGGCTTCCGCTCAATATTGCGAAGGCGTCCAGCAAAGATAATTTTTAATGCTGAATGACACCAGTCCTCAAACTTCTCAGCGCCTTCGTTGCCGAGCGGAATGTGCTGCAAGGCGGACATCAATTGACCAAGCCTCGCCTTTCGAATATCCGGCGTCTCTGAAATTATCTTGATATCAAATTCATCGTTGATTTCTTCTGCCTCACCTGGCTGCAATAGATTTCGAGTCAGATTCAAGGCTAGCCAATAGCAAGGATGAATGAGCAATCGGTCTTGGAGATCAAATTCCTTATCCGGACTCTTCCCGTCATGGCAAAACACGTAGGTATTGGTTGCCGTGTCGTGGGTGCCAATGAACCCAACGCTATAAAGTGCTCTCAGCAAGTAACTTGGGTCGCCAAATATTTCTAGCTGCTGAGCTGTCTCGGACGAGTGATCACTTTTCTGAAAAATCGCAGCCAGAATGGCACTGGCACGATCGACAGTTAGATCAGGCGGCATTCCAGAAAAGGCTGAAACGTAAGTGGAGATTCCAGGTAATACGGCTTCGTACTCCTTCTTAAGGTCATCAAGCCGGCTTACCGAAATTGTTTTGGCGGAGGACTGGATGTCGTCTTCGCTCAATACTTCACTTTTACGGCGGAATGCTTCGTAATACGCGAAGTTCAGCAATGAGAGAACATCTCTCGGCCGATAAAGAGTCAGCTGAAGGCATTTTCTAAATCCCTCGTTTTCTTGAAGTTCATAAGAAACACATCGATTCCAAAGCTTCGTGTTGTTTTGGATATCGAGTGTTGAGCTTCCCTCGCAATCTCGTAAGCAGCGTGCCGCCTTTGGACTGCCATTCTGCCAAGTGCTTCGAGGCCAGCGCGTCGTTTCGAAAATCGGTTGTAGCCTTGTAACACTTGCTTATGACTTCCATAATTTGGAGAATTAAGCCGTACTTCCAGATGAGCCTGGAGCCAGCACGTATCAAGGTCACTCGATCCCCGAACGCTGAGAGAATGGGACGTAGACCAATAGTCTCAAAATCTTCCGGGAGAACTCTGATTACGCGCCTGGTCTTGACCTTCTCCCAGTATTTGCCAAGCATGTAAGTCAGTGCACTCTTGCCTGTGCCACGGCGACCGACGATCAGAATTCGATCGTTTGCCTCAATCATTCCCAAATAGTCTGGCGTCTCCAAAAATGCCTGATTGAGCATCTCCAAATCATGCTCTGCGCGCACGTCACCCAACAGATTTTGTTTGCTCATTTTTCTTGACCAGTGCGTTCTTAGACGATCGCGATGCCGACGGGATTGCCGATGTCTTTCGAACGGAAGAATCGAGCAATCGGCACCGCTGCTCAAACAATGCGGGCGAATCTATCTGGGGGTCCCGTACATCGTGATCACAGGAAATCAGGGTAAGGGGTTTTTGCGTGGTGTGCAAGAGCGGTGATGGTTCTGCGTTCTGGGTGTCCGTCAGGGGCTGTCAGAGGGAATATCGCCTGAGAATGGCTCCCACCAAGGGTTTT
>JANLTL010000443.1:0-7394 GCA_031362905.1 Burkholderiales bacterium
TTGTCAGTGTTGCCGCCGGGGGCGATGCTTCCCGACCATGCAGAGCACCCATGACCAATACCAGGACATTCGCGACGCCATCCGCGGCCTGGTGGCACAACTTCCGGATGACTACTTCCGCCGTATCGATGAGGAAAAGACCTATCCCGAGGCGTTCGTTGACGCGCTGACCAAGGCCGGATGGCTCGCGGCGCTGGTCCCGCAAGAGTACGGCGGCTCGGGTCTGGGCCTTGCCGAAGCGTCGGTCATCATGGAAGAGATCAACCGCTGCGGCGGCAACGCAGGCGCGTGCCACGGCCAGATGTACAACATGAACACGCTGCTGCGCCACGGCTCGGCGGAACAAAAAAAGCACTACCTGCCCAAAATTGCCAGCGGCGAGCTGCGCCTGCAATCGATGGGCGTGACCGAGCCCACCACTGGTACCGACACCACCAAACTAAAAACGACCGCCGAGAAAAAGGGCGATCGGTATGTGGTCAACGGGCAGAAGGTGTGGATCTCGCGCATCCAGCATTCCGAGCTGATGATTCTGCTGGCGCGCACCACGCCGGTGGCCGAGGTCAAGCGCAAATCAGAGGGCATGTCGATTTTTCTGGTTGATTTGCGTCAGGCGATTGGCAATGGTCTCACCGTAAAGCCCATCCGCAACATGGTCAACCATGAGACCAACGAGTTGTTCTTCGACAATCTCGAAATTCCCGCCGACAATCTGATTGGCGAGGCAGGCAAGGGTTTCAAATACATACTTGACGGCCTCAACGCCGAGCGCACGCTGATTGCCGCCGAATGCATTGGCGACGCCTACTGGTTTATCGATCGCGCGACCAAGTATGCCAACGAGCGCATCGTGTTCGACCGTCCGATCGGCCAGAACCAGGGCGTGCAATTTCCGATTGCCGAGAACTACATCGAGACCGAAGCGGCCAACCTGATGCGCTGGAAGGCCTGCGAATTATTCGACGCGCATCAGCCGTGTGGTGCGGAAGCCAACATGGCGAAGTACCTCGCCGCCAAGGCCTCGTGGGAGGCCGCCAATGTGTGTTTGCAGACCCACGGCGGCTTCGGCTTCGCCTGCGAATACGACATCGAACGCAAGTTTCGCGAGACGCGCTTGTATCAAGTGGCACCAATCTCGACCAACCTCGTGTATTCCTACATCGCCGAGCATGTGCTCGGCCTACCGCGTTCATTTTAGGCCGCGCACCTTTTAGCCGCGCACAAACAGGGTAACAAGCGGCTCGCTGCCGCGCTGGCAGCTCCAGTGCCCGTGCACTTTCGCGTCAAACGTGGCGTCGGCCGGCAACATGTCGGCCGAATAAAAATGCGCGCCCGGTTTGAACACGCGCGAGCTGCCGTCCTGCAAACCGATTTCCATCTCCCCGCCTAAAATGAACACCCACTGGGGCCACGAGCTGCAGTGGAACTGGCTGCGAAAACCAGCCGGGCTGTGGCGCAACTGATAGCCCCCCGAAGGTATCAAGGCGGACAGCATCGATTGCGGATTGCCTTCGGTGAGCACAATCGATTCCTCGCGAAATTTGGCACGGCCGTCGGTATCGGAAAACAAAACAGTTTTGAGGAAAGCAGTCATGGCAGAGTCAAATCCAATTGGGGGAGTGGGCTATGTTAACGGGGCGCACGTGCTGGCTGCGCACGCAGGCTTGCAGCAGTTAGCGATGAGGGCCGCCCAAGCACGCAAGGCCGCGTCGACGCTGTTGTGCGCCTTCCCGCTACTGTTGGCGCCAGCCTCCCACGCACAGGCCCCGGCGCAGGACTTTCCCACGCGCCCGATCCGCATCATCGTGCCGTTCTCGCCCGGTGGTGCGGTCGATGGCCCGATTCGCGTAATCGCGCAAGTGCTCGCCAAACGCCTTGGCCAGCAAGTCACCATCGACAACCGCCCCGGCGCCGGCGCCACCATCGGCAGCGAAGCCGTGGCCAAGGCCGCGCCCGATGGCTACACATTGTTGCTTGCTTCGCAGACCAACGCGATCAGTGCCTCGCTCTACGCCAAGCTCAATTTCGATCTGATCGAGGACTTCGCGCCCATCACCTTGCTGAGCCGCGAGCAAAGCGTGCTGGTGGTCAACCCGGCCTTCCCCGCACGCAATGCCGGCGAGCTGATCGCCCATGTCAAGCAGCGCCCCGGAAAAATTGACTACGCCTCCTCGGGCAACGGCAGCGGCCAGCACTTGATGATGGCGCTGTTCACCAGCATGGCGGGTTTGCAGATGAATCACATTCCCTATCGCGGCAGCGGCCAGGCCACCGCCGACGTGCTCGGTGGCCAGGTGCCAATGTCGATGCCCGGCCTGTCGAGCATGCTCGGTCACATCCGGGCCGGCAAGCTGCGTGCGTTGGTGGTGAGCGGTTCGCGCCGTTCGCCTGCCTTGCCCGACGTGCCAACGCTTGACGAAGCCGGGGTCAAGGGCTACAGCGCCTACATCTGGATGGGCCTGATGGCACCCAAAGCAACGCCAGCGCCCATCGTCGCGCGCCTGCAGCGCGAAGCAGTCGCGGCGCTCGCTGCAGACGAAGTGAAAAGCTATATGACGACTGCCGCGATTGAACCCGCACCATCCAGCCCAGCCGAATTTGACGCGTTCTTTCGGGCTGAGAAACAGCGCTGGGCAGTCATCATCAAGGAAGCCAGCGCAAAGATCGACTGAGTGCCGCACGCCACTCAACGGCAACACCACCCACAAGCAAACGCGCAACCGGAAAGGGAGAAACTTCGCATGAGCATCGTCGACAACAACGCCACCGTCACCGGCGTCGAGCACTGGACCAACAAGGGCGAAGTCAAACTTTTCCTGTGGGAAAAATTCGTCAGCAAGCCCGATGGCAAACCCGCCGTGTTGTTCGTCCATGGCTCGTCGATGGCCTCGCAGCCAACCTTTGACCTCACCGTGCCGGGCCGGCCCGATTCCTCGGTGATGGACTGGTTCGCGCAGCGCGGCTTCGTGTGCTGGTGCGTCGACATGGAAGGCTATGGCCGCTCGACCAAGACACGCGACATCTATTGCGACATCTCGAACGGCTCGGACGACCTCAAGACGGCAACTGACTACATCGCGAAAACGCGCGGCGTGCAATCCTTCTTCACCTACGGCATCTCGTCAGGCGCACTGCGCGCCGGCTTGTTCGCCGAGCGTCACCCGGAACGTGTCGCCCGCCTCGCGCTCGACGCCTTCGTCTACACCGGCGAAGGGGCGCCGACGCTGGAGCAGCGCCGCAAGAAGCTGCCCGAGTTCATCGCCAACAAGCGTCGTCCAATTGACCGTGCGTTCATGTTTTCGATTTTCGAGCGTGACCATGCCGACTGCGCCGAAAAGCGCGTCATCGAAGCCTTCGCTGACGCAGTACTCGCTCTCGACGACTCGATGCCCAACGGCACCTACATCGACATGTGCTCCAAGCTGCCGATTTGCCATCCGGAAAAAATCGCGGTGCCCACCGCGGTGCTGCGCGGCCAGTTCGACGGCATCGCCGCGCTGGACGACTTGATCGAGTTCTACAAGCGTCTGCCCAACCCCGACAAGCAATTCATCATGATGTCGGGGATTTCACATGCGAGCTTTCAGCAGAAGAACTACCTGATGGTGTATCAGATCCTGCACGCGTTTTTCACACAAAGGGCGCCGGAGTACACGTCGAGTGCAGCGCATTAATAGTGCAGTAAATGGACGAGACTGCGGCGAACCACCCACCAACGATTGCAAGCCATTTAATCTGGTAGACCCGCCTCCACCAACGGTTTTAGCCGGCCCTAAGGTGCCATTCCTAGCCACGCAGCCTGCCAGTTCTTGGTGATCGAATTCGCGCAGCCATCCGAAACGGATTGACGATCCGCACGCCTTCAATGGTCTGGCCGTGCTGTAAATCTTCCGAAAGCAGCGTCTCGCACTCTTGGTGAATCGCGGCAGCGATGATGAGCGCATCCCAGTGCGAGACGCGCGCTTGGTCGGCAATGCTCCACGCAGTCTCCAGCATGGCCGCGTCAATGGCACACGGGTGCCACGCCATCAGATGCCGGATTTCGGCGCGGGCTCGCACCTTGAACTCGTCCCCTTTGATACGAACGAGATTGACGTAAAACTCATTGAGCACCTGCGCGCTTACGCGGCCGCTGTGTTCGCGCCAGCAGCGCGTTAGCCAGGCTTGCGCAGCACTTTGTTTGGCCGCGTCGCGCGGGTCGAGCGCGTAGATCAGGACGTTGGTGTCAACGAAGACCGGCACGGCTGTTCGCTTCGTCGCGGCTCAGATACTTTGTGTTTTTGGGAAAGGACAGGGGCTCGAACTTGAGCGCAGCACGCATGGAACGCTCATAGGCACCATCGCGCGCACGCGCCTGCTCGACCAATTCGCCGAGGTAGCGCGAGACGCTGGCGTTGCCGCGCGCGGCCTTGATGCGTACCCATTCGAGCGCATCGTCTTCCATCGAAACGGTGACATTTTTCATTGCGGCACCTCAAGCCATTGACACGAAGTCAGTGTAACACGGACTTCGTGTTCGCTGAGTCCGCCCTGCCCTATAGCCCCCAAAGCCAATCGCCGACAAATCTGTGGCCGGGTGAGGCAGGCTTGCTGCAGGTACTTGGCGGCAAGCTGAGGTGTCAGTCCCGGCTTGAATCAAGCAACGATGGCCTAAGGTCAGAAATTCTTCGTCTGATACTCCATCGCCGCCTGACCATTCGGAAAGCGGCTTTACTGAGCGCGCGCTGGTACGCAGGATAGGACGCACTACCGTCAAATCCGCCCGCGCGAGCTGTTGTGGGCCTGTTGATGCAATTCAAACCCGCTCGACGATGGTCGCATTTGCCATACCACCGGCCTCGCACATGGTCTGCAGGCCATAGCGTGCGCCGCTGCGCTCCATTGCGCCCAGCATCGTCGTCATCAGGCGCGCACCGGAAGCGCCGAGTGGATGGCCAAGGGCAATCGCGCCACCGCAGGGATTGAGCTTCGTGGGGTCAACATCGAATTCTCTCTGCCACGCCAGCGGCACCGAGGCGAAGGCTTCGTTGACCTCAAAATGATCGATGGCGTCCTTCCTGATGCCGGATTTCTCCAGCACGCGCCGCGTCGCGGGGATCGGCGCGGTGAGCATCATCAGCGGGTCGTCGCCAATCACGTCAAAGCCGGCGAAGCGCGCGCGCGGCTTCAAGCCAAGCTTCAGCGCCATGCGCTCGCTCATCAACAGCAACCCCGCTGCCCCGTCGGTGATCTGCGATGAGTTGCCTGCAGTGACGCGCCAGTCGAGGTGCGGATAGCGCGCTTTCATCTCGGCAGAATCAAACGCCACCTTGAGCTGTGCTAGGCCTGCGCTAGTGGTAGCGGCGCGAATCGTTTCATCTTCCGCAACGACGCCATCGGGTGTGGTCACCGGAATGATCTCGCTCTTGAAGTGGCCGGCGGCGCGCGCGGTGGCGGCGCGTTGATGCGACTGAGCCGAGTAGACATCCATCTCGTCGCGCGACACCTGCCATTTGTTGGCCACCAGTTCGGCCGATACACCTTGGCCGATCATGCCGGGCGCATAGCGCGCCAGCACGTCGGGGGAGAACGGGTTTTGCCCGATGCGCGCACTGCCCATCGGCACCCTGCTCATCGACTCGACGCCGCAGGCAATCACAACGTCGTAGGCCCCGGCCATGATGCCCTGCGCAGCGAAATGCACTGCCTGCTGCGAAGACCCGCACTTGCGGTCAATCGTGGTCGAAGGCACGTGATCGGGGTAGCCCGCCGCAAGCCACGCGAAACGCCCAACGCCGGCCGACTGCTCGCCCGCTTGCGAGACGCAACCCGCGATCACATCGTCCACCGTGCCGGGGTCGACATGGTTGCGCTCAATCAGCGCGCGGAGCACGGCTTGCAGCAGGTCAGTGGCGTGCAGACCGGACAGAGCGCCGCCGACCTTGCCACGCGCCATCGGGGTGCGCACGGCGTCGATGATGAAAGCTTGTTGTGCCATGAAGAGTCCCTGAGGAAAAGAGAAATGCTTGCAGTTGAGCGGAGGGGCAGGCCCCTAGGAGAGCTGCGAGGATAAACTATTCAATCATTGCGCCGCAGACGCCACGCCGACGCCAGTGACCACGGCCTTCGAAACAGGCCCGGAGACAAATTCCGTCAGGAGATATCTTGCATCCCTCGCATTTCGCACGCACCCATCCAGACAAGCCCGCCTTCATCATGGCCGGCAGCGGCGTTGGGGTCAGTTACCGTGAACTCGAACAGCGCTCCAACCAGGTCGCACATCTGCTGCGCGGGTTAGGCTTGCGGGCGGGGGACCACATCGCGATCCTGCTGGAAAACCATTCGCGCTTTTACGAAATTTGTTTTGGCGCCCATCGGACCGGCATTATCTACACCGCGATGAGCACACGCCTCACGGTGAACGAGGCGGCCTACATTGTTGAAAACTGCGAAGCCCGGGTGCTGATCACCTCGCACGCAATGGGCCACCTTGCGCGCGAGTTGCTGGCGCATACCAGCGCGCTCAAGGCGCGTCTGATGCTCGATGGCGTCGCCGCCGGGTGCGAGATGGGCTATGCCGCGTTCGAGGCCGCCATCGCACACTGCCCCACGACACCCATCAGCGACGAAACCGCCGGCGGCGACATGCTCTATTCGTCCGGCACCACGGGCCGGCCCAAGGGAGTGTTTGTAGCGCCCGATTTTCCCGAGATTGACGCGCCCAATCCGCTGATCAACATCTGCGCCAAGCTCTACGGCATGGACACGACATCGGTCTATCTCTCGCCTGCTCCGCTCTATCACGCCGCACCCCTGCGCTTCTCGATGACGGCAATGCGGCTGGGCGGCACTTGCGTGCTGATGGAGCATTTTGACGCGGAAGATTTTTTGCGCCAGACCGAGCGCTACAAGGTGACGCACACACAACTGGTGCCAACCATGTTTGTGCGCATGTTGAAATTGCCGCCTGAAGCGCGCGCGCAATACGATGTGTCCTCACTCAGGATCGCGATTCACGCTGCCGCGCCCTGCCCGATCCCGGTCAAGCAGCAGATGATCGAATGGTGGGGGCCGGTGCTGTGGGAGTACTACGCGGGCACCGAGGGCAACGGCATGACCATGGTCAACTCGCAGGACTGGCTCACCCACCCCGGCACCGTCGGGCGCGCTGTGATCGGCCAGTTGCGCATTTGTGATGACGACGGCGTGCAGGTGCCCAACGGCACACCTGGCACCATTTACTTCGCCGACGGACGGCCCTTCAGTTATCACAACGATACCGACAAGACTGCCGGCAGCCGCAACGCGCAAGGCTGGACCACGCTCGGTGATGTCGGCTATATCGATGACGAGGGTTATCTGTACCTCACCGACCGCAAGGCCCACATGATCATCTCGGGGGGCGTCAACATTTA
>JANLTL010000449.1:0-3637 GCA_031362905.1 Burkholderiales bacterium
GACTATGGCGGCTGGGGCGAGGTCGAGGCGCTGTTCGCGACGGCGCTGCCGCGAGTGCGCGACATGCTCGGTTACATGGACCGCGAGCGCAACTGGCTGCTGCACGACCGTGATCCGGCCAACAACTGGACCCACGGCCGCATCACGCTGCTCGGTGACGCGGCGCATGCGACGCTGCAGAACATGGCGCAGGGCGCCTGCATGGCGATCGAAGATGCCGTCTGCCTGGCCGATCGCGTCGTGGCGGCAGGCACTGATTTCAACGCCGCGTTCCGCGACTATCAGCAGGATCGCTATCAGCGCACCGCGCGCATACAAGTGAGCGCGCGCTTCGTGGCCACCATGGTGCACCTCGGCGGCGGAGCGCGCGACGTGCGCAACGCGGTCCTCGGCACCCGCTCAGCGGACAGCGTCTACGAACTCGATTGGCTCTACAAGGGGCCGTGAATGGCGGCTCTCGCACGGCGGTGTAACCTTGCGCGTGATTGCAACGCGCCCCTTTGCAACCTTCAGGAGAAACTGGCATGTTGAAGCGTTCCTTCGTACTTTGCGGCATTGGCCTGATGGCCGGCACCCTGTTGGCGGCTACCCTGCCGGCGTTGGCGCAGACTTTTCCGGTGGCGGGCAAACCGATCCGCATCGTCGTGCCGTTTCCGCCCGGCGGCCAGACCGATGTCTATGCGCGTGTGGTGGCGCAGCATCTGGGTGAGGCCCTCGGCGGCGCGCCCGTGGTGGTCGAGAACAAGGCCGGTGGCAACACCATGGTTGGCGCCGCCGACATCGCCCGCGCCCCGGCAGACGGCCATGCGCTGCTGTTCATCAATCCGGCTGCGCTGACGCAGCTCCCGCACCTGCTCTCCAAACAACCGTTCGATCCGGTCAAGGATTTCACACCCGTGATCCAGTTCGTGCGCACCACCGTGGTCCTGGTGGCGCATCCCGCGGTGCCGGTCGGCAGCGTACGCGAGCTGGTCGCTTACGCGCGTGCCAACCCCGGCAAGATCAACTACGCTTCCTGGGCTGCGGGTTCGAGCTCTCACCTGTACGCAGAAATGCTCAAGCTCAACACCGGCATCGACCTCGCGCACATCCCCTACAAGGGCACCGCCGACGCCATGCGTGACCTGCTCGGCGGCCAGGTGCAGTTGATGTTCGACGGCATGGCCACCGCCACCGCCAATGCGCGCGCCGGCCGGGTCAAGGCGCTGGGCATTGCCGACACTCGGCGCAACGCCGCGCTGCCGGACGTGCCGACCTTCACCGAGCAGGGGGTCGATGGCATCGACATGACCAGCTGGATCGGATTCTTCGGTCCGGGCAACCTGCCGCCCGCCGTGACCGCGCGTCTCAATGCAGAACTGCAGAAGATTCTGCGCATCGAAAAGGTGAGCGAACTGATCCGCAGCGGTGGCAATGAGCCGGCCGGCGGCTCGCCCGAGGATTTCGCACGTGCGGTGCAAGACCAGTCAGCGCGTTGGGGCAAGGTGATCCGGCACATTGGCCTCAAGCTCGACTAGATCGCCGGGTTTTTGCTCTTGCGTTACTGGCGCCCACGGGTGCCGTGCGAGGCGCGGTTGCAAAAAATTGAAATCGCATTCCGGCCGCACGCCGGGCCCGGCACTTATCGGGCAGTGCTGGCGTCAAATTGCGCCGCGTTCTTGCCCTTGAACGGCGCGTAAAAGGCCTTGATCGCTACCATGTCGGCCTCAATGTCGCCGGTCGGCACAAACACCGGGCCGAGGCCGCTGCGTTTGTTGGCGTAGTCCATGTAAGCCATCACGATCGGCACGCCGGCGCCAGTGGCAATGTAGTAGAAGCCGGTTTTCCAGTAGCGTGTTTTGCCGCGCGTGCCTTCAGGCGGCACCGTCAACTGCAGCGGGCCACCGGCGGCCTTGATCGCTTCAATCGATGCGGCCACCAGATTGTTGGATTGTTCGCGTTGCACAGGGATGCCGCCCAGCCACATCATGACCCCGCGAAACGGCGTGCGGAACAGCGAGGCCTTGCCCATCCAGTAGATGTGCAGGTGCAACTGGAACGCGACCATCAGGGTGTAGGGCAAGTCCCAGTTGCTGGTGTGCGGCGCGGCGATCAGTACGCACTTTGTTGCATCGGGCGGCAGCGCACCTTCGACAGTCCATCCGGTCAGACGCAGAAACGCCACCGAGAAGCCACGCAGCGCAGTGTTGACCAGAGGCGTGTCGAACAGGGTGTGATGCAAGTGGGGGGTTCGAAGTCAGCCTGCGCCGTCGCACGTGCTGATAAAGGAATGATGCCGGCCGCGTACGCAGGTGCTGCAACGCGCGGCGGCGCGGGGGGCGGGTGAATCAGCGGCGCTTGAGATCGTCCACCCGCGCGCGCGCTTTGACCACCGAGGCACGGGCACGGCTGCGTTGGGCACGCGCCTCGCTCCAGGCTGCTTCAGCGCGCTCGTAGGCGGCCAGCGCTTCACTCCAGACGGCGTCAGCCTCGGCCCAGCGTGAATCGGCCGCAACGTTGGCGGCGTCAGCCTGCGCGAGATCACTGATTGCCTTGGCCAGCGCGATGGCACGGCGGCGGTCGGCTTCGCCCTGACGACGGTCCGCATTGGCTTGCAGCCAGACCCCGCGCGCCTGACGGCGGTCGGTCGCCAAACGGCGGCGCTCGATGCTCGAGATAGTGGTGGCGGAGGAGGAGCAATTGAGTGAGGTCATGAGTTTGATCTGTCGGTGCGCCGCGATGCATGCGTTTCACAGGGGTACGGGGTGAGCCAAGCGTGACTGCAGGGCGACAGACTACCGGGTTTTTCCATCCCGCGCCAGAGGCTGCAAGAATGGCTCCAGGAGCGGCTCTCTGAGGCAGGTCCGGGTGTTGCGCTGCACTACGGGCCATCGGTCCGCAGCGGCAACTACGCGTTGCGGTGTCAGAGGCAAGGTGACTCACGGCGCTACGGCAGCCGCGTCAGCTCGGCGAGAATCTCCTCGGTGTGCTCGCCGAGCGTGGGTGCCGCGCGGCGAAACCCGCCCGGGCTGCCGGACAGGCGCGGCACCACGTTATGCATCGGCAGGCTGCCCATGTCGGCGTCCTCAACCTCGACAATCACTTCGCGGCCCAAGGTGTAGGGATGGTCCAGCAAATCCTTCATCGAACAAACCGGGCCGACGGTGACGCCGGCAGAATCAAAAAGCGCGAGATTCTCTTCGGTGGAGCGTGCACCGATGAAGCCGCCGATGATCGCATCGAGTTCGTCCCGATTCGCCACGCGCCCGGCATTGAGCGCGAAACGGGGATCGGTTTTAAGCTCGGGCCTGCCGATGGTGTCGAAAATCTTCATCGCCATCGACTGCATCGAGCCCGACAGCGCCACATACCCGCCGTCATTGCATCGATACACATTGCGCGGCGCCGCGTGCGGCGAAGTGTTGCCGGCACGCATGGTGGCCGTGCCGGTCAGGCGCGTCTTGCCGGCTTCCGAGGCGACAAAGGAAAAAATGGGTTCGAACAAGGACAGATCGACCACCTGGCCACGGCCGCTGCTCTCGGCCACGCGCAGGGCGGTGAGCACGCCGGCCGCGCCATACACGCCGGCAATCATGTCGGCCATGGCCAGCGGCGGCAGGGCCGGTGGTTTGTCGGGATAACCGTTGAGGTAAGCGAA
>JANLTL010000498.1:0-36691 GCA_031362905.1 Burkholderiales bacterium
CGGGCTATTGGTGTCCGGCAAGCTCGAGTACCGCACGCACACCCTGCGACGGAATGGTCGTTGGGGGGCATTGCGCCAGACTTTCCTGCGCGGCCAGGAAATTGCGCGCGACGGCAAGCCGTTCGGTTTACCCATTGGCCAGTTTGTGCGTCCGGACTACTCCGCCGGCGGGATCACGCGCGCTGCGCAAGACAAGCTTTTGCTATAATCGCAAGCATGCGGCTGTAGCTCAGTTGGATAGAGTACTTGGCTACGAACCAAGGGGTCGTGGGTTCAATTCCTGCCAGCCGCACCAGCAATATCAAGGGGCTACCGAACGGTAGCCCCTTTTCATTGGTGCACGGACCTCCCGTCTGCCCAAGGCAGGACGAGTTGCCATTTTTCGACCGCAGAGGCGAGCTCCGCTGCAACCTTCGCGGGTGCCGGCACGCCATCCAGGCCGCGCCCTTCCCACTCGCCAATGCTGCGGTTCAGCCTCGTGCAAGCACGGCAATCGCAGGGCGGGGCCCGCTCGCTTTGCCGCTGATCGGCGCGCGCGGCAGCCTGTTGGTGCCCGCCTCGATGGCAAAGTGAAAATCAAGCGAATACCACGGCCCCTCCTTGCTGCTCCCACCAGAGGTGCCGCCCGCGTCTGGCGCCGCCTCGTTTTCATGCAACACGTAGGTGCCGATCAAGGCAGTTGTCACGCCATACTGCACATCGGTCTCGAGATACGGGTCATCACCTGAATACACCTGCGAAAACTGCGTTTTAAAGCCGTCTTTCGAAATCAGAAAATGCACGTGGGCCGGGCGCATGTTGTGGCGACGCTGCGCGCGCACCAAATCTCCCACCGGGCCATTGATCGGTATCGGGTAACCCGCCGGTTTGACGCTGCGAAAGTGAATGTGGCCCTCGGCATCGGTAGTGAAGATGCCGCGCAAATTCATGTCCGGCTGCACAGGATCCTGATTTTCATAGTAGCCCTCGGACGAGGTGTGCCACACGTCAACGTCGGCACCCGCCACCGGCTTTCCCTCCAGGTCCTTCACCCATGCGTTAACGAACAAGGGTACGCCCGGCGTCGACGGATGCGCAATTGACGCGCCATTGGCAAGCTTCGGTGCCCCAGTCCGCCAGAACGGGCCGAGCATGTTGGCCGACGTTGCGCGCGTGCCGTTGGCACCGTTGTTGATCAGACAGACGAGTTGCGAAATGCCGAGCGAGCCTGCGGCGAGCACCACTTCGTTGTGCGACGCCGTAGTGTGCTGCCCAAGGGACGCGATCACGCCACAGGCCTGCTGAAACTCGGGTTCGGTGAGCTTCGCCTCGCGCACGAACGCATGCAGATGTTTGACGGCAAGGCTCATGATTTCGCGAAAGCGCGGGTTATCGGCGCGCGCAATCTCGGCGAGCACGGCGGGGGTGACGTCTTTCTCGGTATTGATGATCACGGCAATCCTTTTTTGTACGTCCACGTGGCAAGTAGCGAGGCGTTCAGCATAGCATCGCGTCCGGGCAGATCACCAATTGCCAGCACTCTGGTCTACACTCATGCGCATCATTCACCACCGAAGCCGTTCGAACCGAAAGCGAGACATGAACGCCCATCTGCCGTCACCCCGCGTTGCCCTGCGCTCGCCACTCCGTACTGCCATGGCCGTCGCCACGGCCGCCATCATCGCCACCCTCGGCAGCGCCGCCAGCGCGCAATACCCCGAAAAGCCAATCCGCTTCATCGTGCCCCAAGCGCCCGGCGCCGCCACAGACACGGCTTCACGCATCCTCGTGGCCGAGCTCACCACCCTCCTCGGTCAGCAAATCATCGTCGAGAACCGTCCCGGCGGCGGCTTCACTATCGGCCTCGACATCGTGGCCAAGGCCGTGCCCGACGGCTACACCATCGGCATGGGGCCGGTCGGCGCGATGGTGATCAGCCCGAACATGATGGCCAAACTGCCCTACGACATCGAGAAGGATATTTTTCCGGTCACGCTGGTCACGCGTGGCCACTTGCTGCTCGCGGTGTCACCCAAGTTGCCGGTCAACAGCGTCGCCGAATTGATAGCGCTCGCCAGACAATCGCCCGGCAAACTCACCAACGCATCGTCCGCCAACGGCTCGCCCGGCCACGTCGCTGGCGAGTTGTTCAAAAACATGAGCGGGACGCAGATCGTCCATGTGCCCTACAAGGGCGGCGCGCTCGCGATCAACGACTTGATGGCTGGCCAGGTCGATGTCATGTTCGAAAGCCTCAACTCGATATCACCGCATGCGCGCTCGGGCAAAATCAAGGCCCTCGCGGTGACTGGTGCGCGCCGCTCACCGGGCTTTCCCAACATCCCGACAGTCGCCGAAGCAGGGGTGCCAGGCTACGACGCCCCCACCTGGACCGGTGTGATCGCCCCGCCCGGTATGCCGCGTGCGGTGATCGACAAACTGAGCAGCGCAATTAACCGCGCAATTGCCTCTCCGACTTTCAAGGAGCGCTTCGGCTCGATCGGGGACGAGCCTGCCGGCGGCACACCGGAAGAATTCGCCGCCATGTTCAAGGTCGAATTTGCCAAATGGCGCGAGGTGGTCAAGCGGTCGGGGGCGAAGTTCGACTGAAGACGCTGGATGGAGAATGGCTCTGGGAGCGGATCACAGGCACTCAACGGCCTAGACCCATTGGTGAAAGCGCCTCTCAGACCGGCCATTCATAGAAAATTCAAATCGCCTTGCGCGCCCGCGTCGCGCGCAGCTTGCGCAGCGCTTCGATGTTTTGCGCCACGCCTTCCATGTTCGGATTGATCAC
Organism: Burkholderiales bacterium; assembly: GCA_031362905.1. GTDB lineage: Bacteria > Pseudomonadota > Gammaproteobacteria > Burkholderiales > JAEUOS01 > CANJDH01. Next base: position 2,777 of record JANLTL010000498.1, read on the forward strand.
AATCGCGCGCTCGAAGTATTCAAGCGCCCTGTCGAACTCATCCATCTGCGCGTAGATTTGCCCGTAGCCCGAGAGCACGCCGAAGTGCACCGGGTTGCGTCTGATGACTTCATCGCAATCGGCGAGTGACTCCTTGAATTTTTTCATGAAGAAATACACCGTGGCGCGTTTGTTCCAGGCTTCGGCGAAGTCTGGTTTCTTGCGGATCACTTCGGTGAACGTGACCGCTGCCGCTTCCGGCTCACCCGAATTCATTTGCGCGACGCCCTTCTTGAACAAGGAATCGATCTGGGCATCGCCGCTACGGCTCCAGGCCGCCCACATGGCTGCTTCGGCGGCGCTGCGGTTGGCATCGTCTTCGTCGAACAACACTTTTGCCAGGGCGGCTCCATCGGACGCGCGACCGATGACGTGAAGGCGCTTGACGGCGGCCAGACGCGCCGCAGCAGTCTTGCTCGAGAGTTGTTTGAGCGCTTGCTCGCGCGTGAGGTCTGCTGCCGCTGCTGAACCTGCCGCTGCGGCACCCCCGAGCGCGCAGAGCAGCAGCACCAGCGCCGGCAAACAGCGCTTCAGAGGCTTCATTTCACTGCCTCACGCAGCCAGAGCACCAGCGGCAGCGACAACTTGAAGCCCTCGGCAATACGTTGCTTCAACTTGGCAGCGTCGAGTCCCTTCAACGGGGTTTCAGTCCAGACGATGAAACTCTTTTGCTTGATGTACTCGATGTGCGGCGTGTCGTTCGCATAGCCCTTGGGTGGACGCGCAAGTTTTCCTTCGTCGGCAAAGCCCTGGTAATGCGCCCACAGGGTCTTGTGCTTGAGCAGCTTTGAAAATTTGGCCGGCTCATCTGCGATCTTGCGGCGAATTTTCGCGAGCACGTCTGCGGGCGGCAAATAGCATCCTCCCGCGACCATGAGTTTTCCGTGATGATCAATATGCAGGTAGTAGTGCGACCCTGGATCCTTCTTGCCGCCGGGCGCAATCACGGCCGAAAAATGCGTCTTGTACGGGCTTTTGTCTTTGGTGAAACGGATGTCGCGATTGATGCGGAACAGGGCCTTTTTCGCCTCCTGCCCGCTGACCGGTTTATCGAATTTGGCGGTCGCGGCGATCACTTCCCCAACCAGCGCGATGAACTCGGCGCGCAAGATGTCGTAACTCGGCTTGTTCATCACAAACCAGGCGCGGTTGTTGTTCTCCGACAGGCCTTGCAAGTAGTTGACTAGTTCGCGTGTGTTCATGGTGTCCTCAATCTGGAGCACTCAAAGTATCACAAGGTGCCAACTGCCAAGACCCTGGCCTGCAGTGCGAGCGTTCTCAGGATTCCATGGATCAGGCGATTTTCGGATGCCACTGTGGATGCCCGGGTTGCAACAGGCTATTCCGAAATTCCCGCTGTGCGAGTAGACTTCACCATTATGGGGAGGCGGTTGCGCTTTCGGATGGGGAATGTCAACCACCTGCATAATGTGTCCTTGATTGCTTCCGCCAGGAATGCAGCCTTTGGCACAGCCTTACGGAGGTGTGTACAGTGTCAAAGGCGATGCTGGGTGGGTCGCTCAGAGCAACTGTTCGTCGATTGATGGCAGATTGCCGCTAGAAAAAAAACGGGATCGAGCATGTTGAATGGTTACCGCCTCTGGGAGCATAGGTAGATGCCTCTTACGCTGAAAATCTATATCCAGGCCGCCGGAGGGACGACGTTTGCAGGTGAGCGTGTTCTTGACGGTGAATGCGTGACCATCGGGCGCAGCAAGGATTGCACGCTGAGCCTGGACGATCCGGAAAAATACCTGTCGCGCATTCAGGCGGAATTGCTCATGGGTGAGGACGGCTACCTGCTCAAGGCAACCTCGAAGCATTCTCCAGTGCTGCTGAACGGCGAGGCACTCGGAATCGACAGTGAGGTCACGGTTCGCGCCGGCGATACCGTGACGATGGATGTTTATGACCTCGAAATCGTGAGCACGGGTGCGCCCGAGGGGGACCCGGATGCGACGACCATCGTGCCCGAAGCGGATCCTGAGGCCACCATGATTTTCGGCGGGCTGTCGCGTTCACCGAAGGCGTTCCAGGCAGGGCTTGGGGGACGTGTAGCCCCGCTTGCCGCAGCGCCTCCGGCAGGTCTGAGTGTCGGACAAGTGCTGCGGGGAAGATTTCGCGTGGAAGCGACGCTGGTGGCCAGCGGCATGGGGACGGTATACCGGGCGCACGATCTGTCGCAGGGCAAAGATGTTGCGCTGCGCTTGATGCCGCCGGAACTGCTTGCCTCCGAGCAGGCCAGGCGGCGCTTCATGCAGGAAGGCAAGATCGCGATCCAGCTCGCGCACCCGCACATCGTGGTGACCCATGACGTGCATGCAGATGCGGAACACGTGTTTTTGACCATGGAACTGCTCACCGGCCAGACGCTGCGCGCCGCCATGGAGGAGCGCAGCCGCGCTGGGCGCAAGTGGAGCGAATCCGAAGTCGTGGCGCTGATGCGCCCCGTATGCGAGGCCCTCACCTATGCCCACCAATTCACGGTACACCGGGACATTCGCCCGGAAAACGTGTGGCTGGGTGATGCCGGATCGGTCAAGCTGATGGATTTCGGGCTCGCACCAGGGCTGCCGGAGGGTGACGTCACCCTGTCGGGGGCAGCCACTGGCGCCGCTGGTTACTACATGGCGCCCGAGCAACTTGCCCGTTCCGCCAGTGTCGATCATCGCGCCGATCAATATGCGCTCGGGGTCATGCTCTACGAAATGCTGGCCGGACGCATGCCGGCCGGGCGTATCGAATCACTCGGCGCGCTGCGCGCAGACGTCAGCCCTGGCCTGTCGGCAGCGGTCGACAAGGCACTCTCGGCCAATCCGGCAGAGCGGTTTGGCAGCGACGCGCAATTCCTTGCCGCACTGCGTACGCTGCCGCAACGGAAGTTCACCACACCGGCAAAGGCAGCTGACCAGCACGCCGGCGCCGGGCGCCTGAAATGGTTCGGCCTGGGGTTCGCTGTGCTCGCCGGCCTGGTGGCTATGTTCCTGCAATGGCCGATGCTCAAGGGGCTCCTTCCCGACGGTGAAGTGCACAAGCAGCAAGAGCAAAAGATTGCACGGCTCGATGGAGAGGCAAAGGCGTTGCTGAAGATGGTCGAAGTTGACCAGCGCGAACTGAAGGAGGCGGTAGCCAGCGCCAACCGCGATGTAGAGCGTATCGCCGGGCAACTGCGCTCTGTGCGCACGAGCACGGAGCGCGCCGGCCTGGAACTGGCACAGCGCGAGGCACGCAATACGGCCAGGCTGTTGGGCGCGCTGGAAAACAAGCTGCGCGACCAGGCAGAAGGGCCTCAAGGCCTGCCTAAAGCGGAGGGGAGTCTTAGTGCTGCGGCAACAGCATCCAAGGGGGCGGACAAGGCCGGAGCGATCCGGCTCCTCGAAGAAACCGTGAGCTCGCTTACCCAGATGCGCGCGAGCATCAGTGAAGACCGCAAGGCTGCACAGGCATCACACCATCGCCGCCAGGAAGAGTTGCGAATCGCCGAGGCGCGCGCCATGAAAGAGGAAGAAGCACGCCTCAGGGCTGAGGCCGAGGCAAAGGCAAAAGCCCTCGCGGAGAGCGAAGCGCGTGCCAGGGCCGCAATGGCCGCGCGGGCCAGAGCGGAAGCTGAAGCGCGGGCCAAAGAGGCGGTCGCCAAGGCAGAGAGCGATGCGCGCGCCAAAGCGGAGTCGGATGCAAGAATCAAGGCCGAGGGCGAAGCACGCCCGCGCTGACGGCATCCCCGCGCTGCCGGCCAATGCCAGGCCAGCCTGACGCCGGGTGCCGAGCGCCGGACGCCTCGGCCAAATATCCTTGGTCTTTGAAATACGGACTGCTGACCTTCTGCTTCAGTGCCCTTCGACCAGCGCAATGGCTTCGGCAGCGATACCCTCGCCCCGTCCAGCGAAGCCGAGCCTCTCGGTGGTCTTGGCCTTGACGTTCACGTTGGAAGCATCGATACCGCATGCGCTGGCAATCCGCGTTGCCATGGCCGCGGCATGCGGCGCCATCTTTGGCGCCTGGGCAATGATGGTGCAGTCAATGTTGACAATGGAGAATCCCGCGTTGTTTACGCGCGCAGCGGCTTCCCGCAACAGCGCCTGACTGTCCGCGTCCTTGAAGGCTGCGTCAGTGTCGGGAAAATGCTTGCCGATATCGCCCAAACCCGCCGCACCCAGAATGGCGTCGGTGATGGCATGCAGCAACACGTCGGCATCGGAGTGGCCGTCGAGACCCCGGTCAAATGGAATCGTCACGCCACCGATGATCAAAGGCCGCCCCGGTACGAGTGCGTGTACGTCAAAGCCCTGGCCGATACGGAGCGGAGTCATGGTTGCGATGGCGTGATCGAATGCGGATGAAGCCGTCACTTTACCTTGCGCCGCATGCGCCGAGCGTGCGCGGAGCCATGCACCGCTCACTCGCCGCCTGGTCTTGCCGGGTTGCCGGATAAACTGCACGTCTCGTTGGCAGCGCAGGCCTTGCATGTCTGCTATCCCACTCCAAACCGGACATTCGCCATGCGCCCTGTCGCTCAAACCATTCGCCGCCATCTTCTGAGCATCTTTACGATGAGCGCCACTGCCCTGCTCGCCCTCAGTGCGGGATGGAGCGGCGCCGCCACCGCGCAAGCGGCTGCCGCCGGCGACATCCGCATCGTTGCGCCCTTCCCGCCCGGCGGCCCGGTCGATGTGCTCTCCCGCATCGTCGCCAATGGCCTGCGCGAAAAATCGAACGCCAATGTAATCGTCGAGAATCTTCCCGGCGCGGCCGGCAACATCGGCATCGATAAGGTCAAGCGCGCCGCACCCGATGGCCGCACCCTGCTGGTGATTCCGGCGGGCAACCTCACCATCAACCCGACGTTGATGAAGGATTTCCCCTTCAACATCGACCAGGACCTGGTGCCCGTCACCATGTTGGCCAAAGCGCCCAATGTGCTGGTGGTGCATCCGGGCCTGGCCGCGCAGAACGCGCGCGAACTGGTGGCGCTGGCCAAGTCCAAACCCGCTACGCTCGCCTTCGCATCGCCCGGCATCGGTAGCGGCCTGCACCTCGCCGGCGAGTTATTCAAGCTGCAAACCGGTACCGACCTCTTGCATGTGCCCTACAAAGGCACCGGCCCGGCGCTCACCGACGTGCTCGGCGGCACCGTGCCGGTGATGTTCAGCAATCTGCCGGCCACTCTCGCGCACATTCGCAGCGGCAAGTTGCGTGCACTCGGGATCACCGACAACGTGCGCGCGGTCGCTGCACCAGACATTCCGACGCTCACCGAACAGGGCATCGCCGGCGTCGAGGTCACCTCCTGGTATGGCTTGCTCGCACCGCGCAATACGCCTGCGGCAGTGGCCATGCAGTTGGCAAAAGACAGCGCCGAGATCCTCAATCGCCCCGCCACCATCGAGGCACTCAAGGGCCAGGGTCTCGCGGTGTGGGTGATGCAGCCGGAACAGTTCCGTACCCACATCCGCATCGAGACGGCGAGCTGGGCGCGCATCATCAAGGCGCGCAACATCGTCGCCGAGTGAAACCACGGTGGGGCCGCGCCGGGACGAAATTGTCAAGCGCGACTCGACCAAGAATGGCTCTGGCAGCGGATCTCGCTGCGTCATCCCGCTGCGAGACGCTCTGGGAGCGGGTTTCAGACCAAATGGCCTGAGCGATCGCTTCCCCGCGGCCAGACTCTGACGCGCTAAGCCTGCGCCCGCTGCAGGGCTTCGAGAATCTTCACCGGTGTGATCGGCAGCTCGGTGATGCGCACGCCGATCGCATCGTGCACGGCGTTGGCCACGGCGCTGGCAATCGGCAGGATCGTCGCTTCCCCCGCACCTTTCGAGCCGAACGGCCCGGGGCCGTGGCCCTGCTCCTGCGTGATGGTGATGAAGTCGCGCGGCAGGTCTTCGGCCAGCGGCACGCGATAAGTCAGGGGATCGCCGTTGAGCAAACGCCCTGCGTCATCGTAGATCATGCGCTCGAACAGGGTTTGCCCGAGGCCCATGACGGCGGCACCGTCTTCCTGGCCCTTGCACACCAGCGGATTGAGCGAGCGGCCGGTATCGCCGCTGGCCACCAATTTGAGGATGTCGAGCTTGCCGGTCTCGGTGTCGACTTCAACCTCGACCGCACCCCAGCCGATCTCCCAGAACACGCACTGCGCTTCGAGCGGGGCGTGGTGATCCAGCGGCGGCTTGAAGTAGCCATCGGCGGAAAATTCATAGCCGGTGCCGCCGAAGTGGCGCATCACCAGCGGCATCAGCGGCTGGCGCTGTACACCGCGCACGATGACCGCATCGTCCAGCGTCAACTCGCCGACCGGAGCATTCATTTCGAGCGCCGCGAACTCGAGAATCTGGCGCTTGAGCGCCTCCGCGGCGCGCATCACCGCGCGCCCCATCACGGCGACGGCAGAGCTGGCATTGGTGCCCTGGTCAAAGGGTGTGAAGTCGGTATTGATTTTTGCGAAAGACACACGCTCGGTACGCGTACCCAGCACTTCGGCCACCAGTTGCGCGAGCGTCGTGTGCGCGCCCTGCCCGATCTCCACCGTACCGCAGTGCAGGAACACATCGCCGTTGGTGGTCATCTTGACGCGCGCCTGGGCCGGCTTGTTGACGCCGCCACCATCCTTGAAGCCAATGGCGAGACCAATACCGCGCTTTTTCGGCCCGGCGCCGCCACGCTGGCGGCCGTGATACCCAATGGCTTCGCACACGATGTCGAGACCGGCCTGCATGTCGCTGTCTACGCCGCTTTCGCCCGGCATGAAGGGTTCGCCCAATTTGAGCAAGTTGTGCTTGCGCATCTGGTAAGGATCGATCCCGAGGCGCCGCGCGATCATGTCGAGCTGCGACTCCGATGCCCAGCTCGCCTGGGTGCCGCCAAAGCCGCGAAACGGCCCCGCCGGCGCAGTATTGGTCATGACGCAGGCACAGCGCGAGTTGATGTGGCTCCAGCGGTAGGGCCCCGGAACGCGGTAGCCGGCCTTTTCTGCCACCAGGGGGCTGGCATCCGAGTAGGCACCGGCGTCGAGCAGGATCTCGCTGTCACGCGCGACCAGGGTGCCGTCGGCCATCACACCGGTTTGGAGACGCAAAATGGCTGCGTGTTGCGTGTTGGTGAGAAAACTCTCTTCCATCGTCAGGCACAGGCGCACCGGCTGGCCGGTCATCAGTGACAGCATGACTGAGACAGCTTCAGTCTTGACATTGTTTTTGGAGCCAAACCCGCCGCCAATGTAGGGCACGTGCACGGTCACGCGGTTTTCCGGGCGTTTGAACATGCGCGCGATTTCCTTGCGCAAGGGAAACGGATTCTGGCAACTGGCCCAAACCTCGATCTGCCCGGCGCGCGCATGCGCGACGCTGACGAAGGGTTCGAGGTGGTAGTGCGTCATGCGCGAGAAGCGAAACTCGTCTTCGAACACGTGGTCGCAGCGTGCGAAGGCATCGGCGCTGCCGGTCTGATATGCGAATTCGTAGCAGACGTTCTTGCGCGGGCGCAACGCCGCACTGGCGCCGGCACCATAGGGCGGCACGATTCCAGCAGGCGCGGTCTCGAACAACGCAGGAAAGTCGTCAGCCAATGCTGCTTCGATGCTAGCCGCGACCGGCAGGCCGGCGTACACCACCTTGATCACCTGCAGCGCCTGCACGGCTACCGTTTCGGACTCCGCCACCACCGCGCAGACGATGTCACCGATATAGCGCACAGTATCGAGTGCGACCATCGGCTGGTCCTTGATGTAGTAGCCATAAAACGGCACCACGTGCGCCGGAATGTCGTCGCGGGTCAACACGGCGCGCACGCCGGGCATGGCGCGCGCGGCGCTGGCATCGATCGACACCACGCGCGCGTGCGCGCGCGGACTGCGCAGCAACTTCGCATGCAGCATGCCGGGCAGGTTGATGTCAGGGCCGTAGAGGGCCTGGCCGCCGAGCTTGGCGCGCGCATCGCTGCGCGGCACCGAGCTGCCGACCTGCTTCAATGCGGACGCGACGGTGCTCATGCTGCGCTCCCGGCGCGCAGTACCCGTGCAGCCTCTTGCACCGCCTCGATGATCAGCACATAACCGGTGCAGCGGCACACGTTGGAACTGATCCACTCAACGATGGTGTCATGGCTCGGGTCTGCATCGCGGTCCAGCAGCGCCTTGGTCAGCAGCACCATACCGGCCGTGCAGTACCCGCATTGAAACGCACTGCGCGCCACAAACGCCTGCTGGATCACACCCAGACTGCCATCCCCGGAGGCAAGGCCTTCGATGCTCAGCACCGCGCAACCGTTCACCTGAAAGGCAAAGGTGGAACAACTGGCCACCGGCGCGCCGTCCACCAGTGTCACGCAGGCTCCGCACACGCCACGCGAACAGCCGAGCTTGGTACCGGTGAGTCCCAAGTCGTCGTGCAGCAGATCGGCGAGCGTGCGTTCGATCGGGACATCGCGGCGCAGCAGTTGTCCGTTGACATGGCATTGCAGCGGATACCCATCCAAGGCGGCGGCTTCAGACACGTTCTGCTCCTGCAAGTTGACGGGCCAGCAATACCGATCCGGCGGCGACGCAGTAGGCGCGGGTTGCGACCGGATCGAAGAAGTCGCTGGGCAGTTGCGTAAAGGCCTGGTCGGCGATGTCTTTGGCCGCGCTCGCGATTTCGCGCAGTTCAGTGCCGGGCAAGTTCAGTTCCAGCAAGGCTGGGTGCAGGTATTCGGTGCCGACGGCACAGCGCAACCGCCAGCCCGCGCCGCCGCCATCGACGGGGCGGCGCAGGCATGCGGCCAGCGTGATCAGCGGGCGCATTGAGCGCTCGTAGGCGTACCAGGCAAGACCGCCGGTATCAATCGTGATGGCCGTCAACAAGGACCGTGGCGGGATGCGCCCGGCCCACAGATCAGCCGCCGCGAGCTTCGAAGCGCCCGCCGTGCTGGCGAACTCTAGCTCGGCCCCGATGGCGCTGAGCAGCAGCGCGCCTTCATAACGCGGGCGCAACGCCATCAGATTGCCGCCGAGGGTAGCGCGAAACCGGATGCGCGGATTGGAGATACGCGACCAGGCGTGCGCAAAGCCGGGCGCGCCTTCGCGCACCGTCGGGTGGCTGCAACCAGCACCATGGGTGACGGCAGCGCCGATGCGCAGGTACCGTGCATCGGCGCTGACGGTGCGCAGCTCTGCCACATGCGCCAGATTGATCAATTCGCCAGGACTCAAGCCTTCGTTGAAGCGCGCCACCAGATCGGTGCCACCGCTCAGCAACACCGGGTTAGCGGCACGGCCGAGGGCATCGAGCGCTTCGGCCACGGTGCGTGGCTCGTATAACTTGAGCTTGGGCAGACTGCGCGCAGAAGTCGGAATCAGGCCGGCCGAACTCACCAGTTGCATGGCATTACCTCTGGAAGGAGCGCATCGCGCCCCGAACTATCTGACAAGGGCGGGACTCCGGGCACCTCAACACCATCCCATGCTTTGCATCATTCATGCGGGTTGCAGGGACGGTTTGGCCGTGGCTTGCAGCGCCAACCGCGCCTTTGCCTGATCGGTGGCGCGCTTTTCGAGCATGCGCCGCACCCGTGCGAGGCCCATATCGTGCTCGTACAAGAACTCGCGCTCGCGCGCGTCGGCCGGCATGCTCTCCAACACCCAGCGGTCTTGTTCGAGCACGTCCCAGTGCAGGCCCTCGAGCCGGTTGCGATAGAGAAAGCGCCAGACGTTGCGCTGCCAGCCCGACACTTTGCGGGTGCGCCAAAAGTACACCTGACAATGGGTCTCATCGACCGGCGTGGCGAAACCGGCAATCCCGAAACTGCCACCGGGGCCGTACTTCTTTTGATACGGAATGGTCAGGCGCAGCCACATGCAGCCAGTGTCGCCCAGCTCAACCCAGTCGAAGTTCACATCGCGCTGGCCGACCTTCTCGAATACGACACCGGTAGTCGTCTTGCGCACGCGCATCTCGGAGCGCTTGTCGCCATCGGCCATCGAGTGCGAGCTTGCGTGCAGATAGGCGCCGTGCATCGGGTCCATCACATTGTCGATGGCGTAGCGATAACTGGTGTTCCAGTTGGACAGACACAGGAAATGGGAATATTCATCCGAGACCAATTCTTCCGGCAGTTCGAGCGGTGCAGGTTTGGACGCAGGATCAACGCCGAACCAGAGAAACACAGCACCGGCGCGCTCCTCAACCGGATAGCTCTTGACGCAGGCCTTGCCTTCGAGCGGGCAATGCGCCGAGGCAGGCACTTCTTTCACAGTGCCGCTACCGTCGATCTGGATGCCGTGATACCAGCAGGCGACGCGATCGCCAAGGTTCCAGCCCAGCGACAGGCGCGCCCCGCGATGCGGGCAGCGGTCTTCGAGTGCGCGCACCTGGCCCGTGGCGTCGCGCCACAGCACGATGCGTTCGCCCAGCCGGGTGATGCCGACCGGTGCGTTGTGCACCTGCCAGCTCGGCGCGACCGGGTACCAGAGGTCGCGAATGCCGGTAGCGAGAATCTGCTGCGTGTGGCTTTCAATGGTGCTTGCTTCAAGAGTGTCCATGTGGGGTCTCCGGTGGTCTGTGTGTTTGGCTCAAGCGCCGAGGCGTGCCATCTCGGCTTCGAACAAGGCCGCCGTCCACGCCGTGCCTGCGGCCGTGCGAAACGACTCGGCGTTGAAGTGCGACACGACCGCATCAATCGTTTCGGCACCGGTGACGAAGGCATGCTCGAGCGCATCGCCCAGCGCGTTTTCGTAATCGACGGGCTCGGTGGCACGGGTTTGCCAAACGATATTGGGCACCTGGCCGGGCACATCGATCTTGCCTTTGCCGGCGACATTGTTGGGCTGCGCCGGTTGCCAGGGCTTGAGATAGGGATTGAAGTTCATGGCGAGTTCTCCTTGGTCATCGTGATTCATGCTGCGCTTGATTGCACCTGAATGTCCTGCCCTTCCACGCGCACCGGAAAGGTTTTGACATCGCGGCAGGGCTCACCGCGCAAGTGTTTACCGCTAGTGACGTCAAACACCGCGTTGTGCAACGGGCACTCTACCTCGCAGCCGTCCACGAAGCCCTGGGTGAGCATGGCTGCCGCGTGCGGGCATACGTCTTCAATTACATGCAGGTTGCCGTCCACTTCATAGACACCAATCCTGATACTGCCCAGGCTCGCGCTCAAGGGCTGATCTTGTTCGACTTGGCCACGGGCGCCAACGGTAATCCAGGAATCCATTGTGGGTCTCCTTTACGAAAGGTGAGTGGATGCGGCGCGGTTCAAGCGGATACGGAAGCGCCAGCCATCGCGTTGAGCGGCAGCTTGTTGAGGTCATTGCCCGGGTCGGACAGCGCCGCCAGATCGGGGTAGCGGTCGTCGCGCAGCCATTTGCGCGCGATCTTGATTTCGCGCCCGGCGTTGACCGCGGCCACGGCACGCACCCGGGCGCCGTCACAGAAGAAATAAAGATGGGCGCGCTTGGCGGGTACATGGCGTTCGATCACCTGCATGCGCTCGTCTGGCAGACCCAGCAATTGCAGGTTGTCGTCGTACTGATCAGACCAGAACCACGGCGCAGCGTTGGCTTCTGCATCAGGCGCCAGGCCCAGTGCAGCCCTTGCGGCCGCCACTCCCTGGCGCTGCGCGTTCTCCCAGGATTCAATCCGCAAGCGCTTGCCATCGGGCCGCTGTGCGTTGGCGACGTCGCCCGCCGCAAAAATGGCAGGGTCGCTGGTGCGGCCATACGCATCGGTGAGCACGCCATTGCCAATCTCCAGACCGGCGCTGGCGGCGAGGGCGTCGTTGGCGACGAGGCCGATGCCCACCAGCAGCAGATCACCGCCAAGCCGGTCGCCGCTCGCCAGGGTAATGGCGACGCCGGCGTCCGCCGTGTCGACGCGCTGCACCGCATCGCCCAGACGCACCGTCACGCCTTGCGCCGTGTGCAGCGCGAGCAAATGCGCGGATACACAGGGCGGCACCGTGCGCATACACAAGCGCGGTGCGGCTTCAACCAGCGTGACCGCCCGGCCCAGCAGGCGCGCCGACGCGGCCACTTCGAGTCCGATCCAGCCACCACCCAGCACCAGCACCTGCTGTGCCGCCAGGATGTCGCGCTTTAGGGCCAGCGCATCTTCAAAGGTGCGCAGGCTCGCAACGCGCGGGTGCGGTGCCAGACCTGGCAACTGGCGTGCACGCCCGCCATTGGCAAGGAACAACACGTCGTAGGCAATCGAATCGCCAGCGGCAGTGCGAATCATCTGTGCGGCGCGGTCAATCGATTCGACCGATTGACCTGGCCGCCAATCAATCTGCAACTGCGCGAACGCGTCATCGGCAATCAACGCCAGATGCGCTACTGTCACTTCGCCTTTGAGCACTGCCTTGGAGAGCGGCGGACGCTCGTAGGCCCTGTGCGGCTCATCGCCCAGCCAGACGATGCGGCCGCCGAAACCTTCACTGCGCAAGGTCAGCGCGATCCAGCGACCGGCCTGGCCGGCGCCGACGATGACGAAGGTGCGGGTAGCGCTCATGGGTGGTGGCCCTTGTCCGTTGCGTCAGTCAGTCACGCTTGTCAGTCAGGAACTTGCCATCGGCACGATGGCCCTTTTGCCTGCGCGTATGGCCATCAATGCCACCGTCAACTGCCCACTCTGCAAACAGGGTTGGGCCAGGCTCAAACTCACGCGCGACCCACTCTTCGGTCAGCTCGTCATCATCCGCATAGTATTCAATCAGGCCGCCGGCCGGATTGCGGAAATACCAGAAGTAGGCCGACGAGATCGGATGACGCCCCGGCCCCAACTGGGTCTCCCAGCCGCAGCGGCTGAACTGCAAGCCGCCGCCGAATACTTCGTGAATATCGCGCACCGCAAAGGCCACGTGGTTGAGGCCGCGCTTGCCGTCCGGTGTGCTGAGCAAAAACAAATCGTGGTGCCCCCCGCGCGGCGCGCAGCGCATGAAAGCGCCGCGGCCGGGGTAACGGTCTGACGTAACGAACCCGAGCGCGGCATAGAACGCTTCGGTGGCTGCGAGATCGGCGACGAAGAACACCACATGCCCCACTTCGACCGGCGTGGCACGCTCGTACACGGTGCCACGCTGGTTGAGACGCGCGCGTTGATCCCAGGTATTCATTGCGACGCCCTGCACTTCCACCGCGCGCTTGACGCTCACTTGAAAGCGAATCGCCAGACCATTGGGATCGGTGCATCCCACGCCCGCCGCACCATCCACAAAGCCCGGCAGATTGAACATGCGCTCGCGCAACGCCGCGAGACTCGCCGCGTCGCGCACGCCCCAAACCACTTCACGCAGCGTCGGGCCATCCTCTATTGCGGATGGCAGGGTCACTTTCTCCGGATCGGCCACCAACACGCGGCAGCCGTTGAGAGACTCGAACACCAACCGCTCTGCGCTCTCCTCGAGCAGCCGCAAGCCCCAATCGGTGAAATAGCGGCGGCTGGTGGCGAGGTCTGACGCCCCGTAGGTGATTTCGTCGATGCCGAGAATGGTCATGGTGCCGTGATCCGGATAGGTGGCGCGTGAAAGCTACTCGGATTTGATGCCGAATTGCTGAACCAACTTGCCAAAGCGCTCGTCGTCGGACGCGATCTGCCTGGCCAACACCGCCGGGTCACCGCCAATTGGCTCAATGCCCAGCGTGGCCATGCGTGCCATCACATCGGGCATCTTGAGGACTTCGTTGAAATGGCCATTGAGCGTGCGCACGATGTCGGCCGGCAGGCCTTTGGGGCCGACCAGGCCCATCCAGGCGCTGATATCGAGGTCTTTGTAGCCGAGCTCGATCAGGGTCGGCACATTGGGCATCAGCTTGGTGCGCGTGCGCTCGGCGACCGCGAGCGGGATCAGCTTGCCGGTGCTGACATGTTGTCCTACTGCACCCGGCGTGATCCAGCCAATCGCGACGTGCGCGCCGAGCGCATCCACCACCACTGGCGCAACGCCTTTGTAAGGCACGTGTGTGACCTTGATACCGGCCGCCAGATTGAGCATTTCGCCAGCGATGTGCATCGGCGAGCCGGTGCCGGGGCTGCCGTAGTTGAACGCCTTGCCAGCCTTGGCGTCAGCGATCAACTGCTTCATATCCTTCACACCAGAGGCCGGAGCGGTCACGGCGAGCAGCGGAATGTTGCCGGTCTTGATGATGGGCGTGAAGTCCTTGTTGACGTCGTGCGCAAGATTGGGACTGACCTTTAGCACGTGTTGCGCAATGGGGAAAGTGCTGGGCGTGAACAGCAGGGTGTAGCCGTCGGGCGCGGCCTTGGCCACATAGGAATTGCCAATCGTGCCGCTGGCACCGGGCCGGTTGTCGATCAACACCTGCTGCCCGAGCCGGACAGAAAGTTTCTCGGCATAGGCGCGGCCAATCGCGTCGGTGTCACCACCAGCAGGATAGGAAACGACGATCGAGATCGGCTTGGCAGGCCAGGCCTGGGCAGCAGCATTGCCAGCGGCGAGCATGGCGAGGGCGGCGAGAGGGATGGACAGATTGCGCGTGGCAACCTGGAAAGCGGTTTTGCGGGTCATCATTGTCTCCTTTGATATCGACTTGCGGTAGGTGAGTGAAGCTATGGCAACTGGGTCGCGATTCACGCCGCCCAGGGGAGTGGTGCGACATTCATGCCCCAATAAAAACTTTTTTGTTCCATGTATTCGAGAATGCCCAGGCGCCCCTTCTCGCGGCCGATGCCGCTGTCGCGCCAGCCGCCAAATGGGGTCGCAATCGAGAACTGCTTATAGGTATTGATCCACACTGTGCCGGCCTGTACCGCCCGGCCGATGCGCCAGGCGCGCTTGTAGTCACGGCTCCAGATGCCGGCAGCGAGCGCATAGATGCTGTCGTTCGCCTGCGCCAGCAAATCGTCTTCGTCATCAAACGGCAAGGCCACGAGTACCGGGCCAAAAATCTCCTCACGGCAGATCGCGCTGTCGTTGGCCAGACCCTCAATGATGGTCGGCGAGTAATAGCTGCCGCCCTCAAACCCCTCGCCATCGGGGCGCACACCACCCGCGAGCAGGCGACCGCCATCGGCAAGGCCGCGCGCCACGTAGCGCTCAACGCTGTCGCGATGGGCGTGACTGACCAGCGGCCCCATTTGGGTACGCTCCGATACCGGATCGCCGACCCGCAGCGCTTTGGCACCCTGCACCAGCCGGGCCATGAATTCGTCGTAAAGCCTGCGTTGCACAAACAGCCGAGAGCCGGCGATGCAGGATTCGCCGGACGAACTGAAAATCCCGTACAGCACGCCGGCCACGGCGTGATCGAGATCGCAATCATCGAACACCATGGTCGGTGACTTGCCACCGAGTTCGAGCGACACCGGCATCATCTTGTCGGCGGCCACATGCGCGATCTGGCGCCCGGTGGTGGTGCCACCGGTGAACGACACGCGGCGCACCAGCGGATGCTTGACCAGGAGGTCGCCAATCACCGATCCTTTGCCGGGCAGCACGCTGATGATGCCCCTGGGCACGCCGGCCGCTTCGCAGATACGCGCCAGTTCGAGCGCCAGCAGCGGCGTGATCTCGGCCGGTTTGACCACCACCGCATTGCCAGCCGCCAGCGCCGGCGCCATCTTCTGCGCTTCGCTCGCCACCGGCGAAGTCCACGGCGTGATCGCGGCCACCACCCCCATCGGCTCATGCACGCTCATGGTGAGCTGATCGCCGCGCATCGGCGTCAACTGGTCTTCGAAGGTTTCGCAGGCGGAGGCAAAAAACTGGAACGTGCCGGCCGCACTGTCGACCAGTGCGCGCGTCTCGTTGATCGGCTTGCCGTTGTCGCGGCGCTGCCATTGCGCCAGGTCTTCACGCCGCGCGCGAATTTGCTCGGCTACGCGGAACAGCACGCGCGCGCGCTCATGCGCCTTGCGGCTGGCCCAATCGGTATTGTGAAACGCGTGGTCCGCACGCTCCACGGCTTCATTGGCGTCGGCGGCGCTGGCGGCGTGCAATTCGGCGCTGACGCTGCCATCGGCGGGATAAATGCTGGTGTAAGCGTGGCCGCGCCCGCGCCGCCATTCGCCGGCAACGCAAATCGATACATCGCGCAGTGGCAGGGATTGATGCAAGGGGTCGTTCATAGCGCAATCCGCCCAAAGCTGTTGTGGATGGCCCGCACGATGCTGTAGACAGTGAGGGCGGAGGTCTTGGGATTGGCGGCGAGGGGCTCGTTTTCCAGCGTCAGATCAAGACGCCCGAATGCGCCACTGGCGACGATGCGATGCACATTGCGCTGGACGCCAGGATCCGCGATGAGCGTGGCAGAAGTTTCGTCAAAGCCCAATCCGGCCAAGGCGACGGTGGCGGCGACATTGGCGTTTTTTGGATACAGGCGCGCGGCTTCGCGTGCACTGCCTTCGAAAATGATCACGGGCGCAGCCAGATTCGCCAGATCAAAGCGCGCTTCCGCTGGCGTGCCGCGCCATCCCGCTGGCGGTTTGCGACCCGTATATTGAACTTGCGACAGCCCGCCGAAGCGTGCGGCGGCGAGCGCGTCGATGCCGCCGATGGCACCGGACACCAGTTGCACGTGCGTGGCGCCCTGTGCGGCAGCATCGGACAAGCGCGCCAGAGCGGAGGCATCGTGCAGTGAGCCGATTGACGCCACCACGGCTGGCACGCCGGCGCAGAGCGCGGGTATCACGTGATCGGTCACGGCTTGATGGCCGGCACATTCGACGACCAAATGCGGGCGCGACCGATCGTCAAGAGCGTCAAGAGCGCCAAGCGCAAGGCTGCTTGCGACCTGGGCTTGGGGCGCGAGGCTCGCACACAGCACGCGCACTGCCATCAATCCCGATTCGGGCACGATCACCTGCGCAACCTGGACCAGGCTCTGCGCCTGCAACAGTTGCAGTACCGCAGTGCCAATCGCGCCGCAGCCAATCATGGCCAGGCGCGGCAGCGCCGCGTCTGCGCGGCATTGCGTCATGCAGCCACCTTGACCGGCGGGCCGGCAAACGCAGTTTTGAAACTGCCAATGGCCAGCATATCGACTTCAAGCATTTTCGGCCCCGGCAGACGGCCCAGCTCATCCAATAGCCTGGCCGCCTCGCTCAGGCGGCTGACGCGGCGATGCTCGAATTGCAGCGAGTTCGCGAGCAAAGCGTAGTCGGGCGTGTGCAGGTCAGCGTACACGCGGCGACCACCGTACTGCGCATCCTGAATATTCTTGATGACGCCGTAGCTGCGATCATTCATCAAAACGATGGTGAAGTCAGCACGCTCCTGCACCGCGCACGCGAGTTCACCCAGATTGAGAATGAAGCCGCCATCACCGGCGAGCAGCAATGTGCGTTTGCCGGTGTTGCATACGGCGGCACCAATGGCGGTGCCGATGCCCATGGCGAGCCCCAGGCCAATGCCGCCACCGAGCGCGTGCACGCCGGCACGCGCGTCGTGCAGACGCAGTTCGCGATTGCCCCAGGTACTGTTCGACACCGTGACATCGCGCACCCAGTTAAATTGGCTGCCCGCAGCGCCCTGCACGGCATCGACCAGCTCGGCATACGGCCCCAGGCCTTCGCGCAAGGCGGCGACTGCCTTGACATGCGCGCTGCGCAGGTCAGCGGCGAAGGCTGGATCGATCTTCATGCGCCCTTCAAGCTGGTCGGCCAACGCCGTCAGGGCCAACGCGGCATCGCCCCAGACGAAATGGCGGCTGGCATAGCAGCGGCCATCGGCGCGCGCATCGGCGTCGATGCGGAAGCGCGCTTGCGGCAGTTTGAGCTGGTATTTGAGGGTCTCGTTGCCGCGCAGCCGCGAGCCGACGATCAGGACGGCGTCGCAGGTTTGATAGAACGCCTCGACGGGCGGCGCCACGTTGTAGGCGCCCAACGACAGTGGGTGGGTCTCAGCGACGATACCGCGGCCTTGCGTGCTGGTGACGACACCAAACCCCATCGCCACCAGGCGTGCCACCGCCGCCCCCGCGCCGCGCGCGCCGCCACCGAGCCACAGCAAGGGCCGGCGGGCGCCGGCGAGTGCCTCGGCCAACGCGTGCACGGCGCGCGGATCCGGCAGCACCGGCGCCACCGCCAGCGGCTCGAGGTCATCAGGCATGTCGATCAGCGCGGCTTGAATATCGATCGGCACTTCCACGCTCACCGGCCCGCTGGGCGCATGGAGTGCGGTATGCACCGCCTGCCTGAAGGTGGCCAGTGCGGTCTCGGCACTGCGTACCCGCCAGGCATTCTTGGAAATGGCCTTGAGCATGCGCAGTTGATCGGGGGCTTCGTGAATATAGGCGAGGTCCTGGTCGAGGTACGGTGTTTCAATCTGTCCGGTGATATGCAGCAGCGGCGTGCCGGCGGTGAGTGCTTCAACCATGCCACCAGCAGCATTGCCAGCGGCCGTGCCGGTGCTGGTGATGCACACGCCGAGCATGCCGGTGCTGCGCGCGCAGGCGTCCGCCATGCTGGTGGCCCCGGCTTCGCCACGCGCCGACACGAAGCGGATTGCGCCGCGTTCGGCAATCGCATCGAGGATCGGCATGTTGTGGATGGAAATGACGCCAAACGCCGCCTTGACGCCGCAGCGTTCGAGAAAGGCGGCAATGACGTGACCGACGGTGACTTTCATGGGATGGCTTTCGAATCAGGGAACCAGGGAACCAGCGAATCAGCGAAGCGGGACCGGACCAACAAATCAGAGATGGCGCGCCAAACCGCCGGACACATCAATCTGGCTGCCGGTGGTATAGGACGATGCGGGGGTGGCGAGGTGAAAGATGGCGCGCGCGGCTTCATCCGGCGTGCCGAGGCGCTTGAGCGGGATGCCTTTGCGGGCTGCGAGCGCGCCGCTCCATTGCGCCCAGGTCAGGTCTGCGTCTTCGCGCTGTTCAAAGCGGCGGCGCCACTGGCCGGACTCGACCAGACCAATCAAGATCGCGTTGACGCGAACGCCTTTGGGTGCGAACTCGGCGGCCATCGAATGCATCAGGCTGAGCGCACCGGCACGTGCGGCCGATGTGGCGACCATGTGTGGTTCAGGCTGCAGGGCCAGCAGCGAGTTGACACACACCACGGCCGCATGCGGGCTGCGCTCCAGGTGCGGCAAGAACGCGCGGGTCGGGTAAACCAGAGAGAACAATTTGAGTTGCCATTCGTTGGCCCAGTCGGCATCACTGGTGGTGGCAAAGGTTGAAACCCGCCCCTGACCCGCGTTGTTGACGAGGATGTCGACACCGGCAAACCGTTCGGCGGCAGCAGCGGCGAACGCGCGCACTTGCGCGGCATCGAGCACATCGCAAGGCATGGCAAGCAGTCGCGCACCGGCGTGTGTGGCACGCAGGCTTGCTTCGGCCTCGCACAGTCTTGCTTGATCGCGCCCACAAATCGCCACGGCCGCGCCGGCACGCAAGAACAGATCGGCTGTCGCCAGACCAATGCCTGAACTGCCGCCGGTAATGGCGCAGGTGCTGGCCGACAAGTCGATGGTCAGCATGGGCCCTTCACGCCTGGCGCAGCGCCACAGCCGGCGCTTCGTCGGCCTGCTGTTGATGAAAATTGAGCAGCGTCGAGAGTCGCGCGGCGGTGCCGCAGACCTGTGCCACCAGCGTGGCGCGCTTGTCCGTCGCCACTTCGGCACCAGGAACGGTCAAGCCGATCGCGGCAACGATATGCCCTTCCTGGTCGCGCACTGGCGCGGCGACGGTAGAGATATGCGGTTCAAAAAACGCCTCGGCCAACACCCAGCCGCGCTTGCGGATCTGCTGCACCATCTCGAACAGCGCGGCGGTATCAACCGGCGTACTGGCGCTGCGCGCTTCGAGCCTGGGTTCGGGGTAGAGTGCGCGCAAGGCACCGAGTGACAAGTCGCCCAGCAGCACATGGCCAAACACGGTAGCGTGTGCAGGCAGGCGGGTGCCGACCGACACTGCGGTGGCAAACGGCGCGCGCGAGGGCGCGCGCTGCAGATAGACCACGTCCCGTACGTCGCGCACCACCAGGCTCGCCGCATAGCCAGTCTCGTCGCGCAGCGCTTCGATCAAGGGGCGGCCCAGTTCCACCATGTCGAGCGAGGCCAGATATTCAAACCCCATGCGCAAAATGGCGAGGCCGAGCCGGTAAGAGCGGCCATCGGGTGTGCGCTCAACAAAGCCGAGGTTCTCCAGCGTCACCAGGAGCCGAAACACGGTGGAGCGCGGAATACCGAGACGCTGTGCCAGCTCGGGCGGCGACAACACCGGTTCACTGCGGGAAAACTCACCGAGCAGGCGCAGGCCGCGCTCGAGCCCCGGCACGGTGTAACGATCAGAATCGGTTTCGGCCATGGTGAAAGGCGGTCTCGGAAAATAGCGGGCGTTGCGCGTTCAGAATCGGCAAGTCACGGCGGGCAGGAGCGTTGGGTTCGCGCCAACGGTGCGGCAGCCACGCCCAGAACTCAGCGCTTGATCGAGGCCAGCGGATGATCCGGCGGATAAGTTGGCGTAACCGGCTTGGCGGCGCCGAGCATGACGCACATCAGGACATCCTCTTCGCCGATGTTGATTTCGCCGCGATACACGCCGGGTGGAATCGAGATCAGGTCGCGCTCGCCCAACAGGGCTTCCCAGTACTGACCATCTTTTTCGCACATCACCTTGACCTTGCCGCGCATCACGAAGAACACTTCTTCGACGTCGTTATGGATATGCATCGGCCCTTCATGGCCGGCCGGAATGATCATGGTCGAAAAGGTGAAGTGCTCGGAAGGTACGGAGCCGGCGTCCGCAGCGATGCCAGTGCCGCCGGTACCGAGATAGCGCATTTGCGCGCGCCGGTATTTGGGATCAAAGTCCGCCTGAAATTTGAGCGCGTTCCAGTCGTAACGGCGCGTACTATGCAAGGCGCAGCGCGACTCCATCCATGCTGAGAAACTGACACCGTCGGGTTTAACCTGAGTGGGGATGGCGGGAGGGTTTTGCGTCATGATGATCTCCTGAATGGGGAATCGGCTTGCGGCGTCGGATTGGGGCTTGGGCTTGAGGGTCTTTTTTGATTGATTAATATTGATTTACTAATGATACATTGATTCACATATAAACCATATTATTCCACACGATACAGTTTGTCAAGCCCCTGTCGGAACCACGTCGAGTTTCTGCACAATTCCCCGGCTGCTTGAACCAAGTGGCCAAAATGCCATAAGGATAAGGATGCACAATGGTACATAATCATGTGAGCATCTGGTTTTTTAATGAAACATTGTTTAATATATAGAACAATAAACTGCCAAGGTCCACAATATGCAAACTCCCCTGCCCTCTACCCTTCTTGCCGGCTATCGCATCCTGGTAACCGGTGGCGCCCGGGGACTGGGTTTTGCATTTGCCCGCGCGATTGCCTCACATGGCGCCTGTGTCGTGATCGCTGACGTGCTCACTGCCCTGGTAACAAGTGCTGCCGGCACACTGCGAGCCGAAGGCCTCGACGTGCAGGCCCTCCCCCTCGATCTCGAGAACGAAACCTCGACCCGCACCTGCGCGGCAGCCGCCATCAGTGCTCTCGGCGGTCTCGATGGCCTGGTCAACAACGGCGCGATTACCAGTTCGGGCGGCCGCAGTGCACAGGAACTGGAGCCCGCCGTGTGGGACCGCGTGATGAACGTCAACGTGCGCGGCACCTGGCTGATGACCCGCGCCTGCACCGCCGCGCTGGGCCAGAGCGGCCGGGGTGCGGTCGTCAACCTCGCATCAGACACGCCTCTGTGGGGTGCGCCCAATCTGCTCGCCTATGTGGCCAGCAAAGGCGCCATCGTCGCGATGACACGCTCGCTGGCGCGCGAGTTGGGTGCCGATGGCATCACCGTCAACGCGGTTGCGCCCGGCCTCACTTTGGTCGAGGCCACCGAATACATACCCGAACACCGCCATCAGCTCTACCGCGGCATGCGCGCCCTGCAGCGCGACCAGTTGCCCGAAGATGTCTGCGGCGGCGTGGTGTTCTTGCTCAGCCCTCTATCCCGCTTTGTCACCGGCCAGCTATTGGCGGTGAACGGCGGCTTCGTGATGCACTGAAACCATGCGCCTCAACCGCTTACTCGAGCAGTATCCGCCGCGCACCGTGCAGGCGGCTGCGCGGCAACTCTCTTTTCGCAGCACTGAAGGTCGTGACAAGCGCACAGCGCCTACCTTGGTATTGCTGCATGGCATCGGCACCGATTCGGCGTCATGGGTGCAGCAACTGGACGCATTCGCGCCGGTCTGCCGCGTGGTGGCGTGGGATGCACCTGGCTACGCTGCATCCTCTCCCCTGCCCGGCGACGCCCCCACAGCGGCGGACTACGCCGAAGCATTGTTGGCGCTGCTGGACGCGCTGGACATATCCAGGGCCCTCCTGCTCGGCCAGTCACTGGGTGCGCTGATGGCCGCCTCCTTTGCGGCACGCTACCCCGATCGGATTGAAAAACTGGTGCTCACCGGTCCCGCTTCAGGCTACGCCAATGCCACCGCGGCCGAACGCGCCGAACGCCTCGACAAGCGCGTCAAACAAATGAATGAGCAAGGCCCGCAAGGCATGGCAGCCGCACGCGGCGCCAACATGTTGTCGGAATTGGCGTCAGAAGAAGTACGCGACTTTCTCGGCGCATGCCAGGCGCGTCTCAACCCTGCGGGCTACCTTCAGGCCGCGCACATGCTCTCGGGCGCTGTCATCGCGCAAGACGCGGCGCGTTACAGCGCGCCGGTGCTGGTGTTGTCAGGCGCCGTCGACAAACTCACGCCGGAAGCCGGCTGCCGCGCCGTGGCGCAGGCGTTTCCGTGTGGCTTTTACCGTTCCCTGCCCGGCTTGGGTCACGGCGGCTATGTCGAGGATGCCACGCGGGTGAACAGCATTCTCGCAAGCTATCTGGGGCTCGCCTTGACGCAGGCCTGAGAAGCGCTCCCACCAAGGGTTTCAGGTTAGCGCCCGTTTGGTACCAGCGAGCCGGGGATTACAAAGCGCGCGCGTCGCGCTAAGATGTACCGGTCAAGACGCTCGAATGGAACCCTGCCATGCTCAGTCCCGACCAGATCGCCCAGTATCACGCCAACGGCTACGTGGTGCCTGATTTTCAGGTGCCACCCGACGCGCTCGAAGCCATCAAGGCGCGTCACAACGCCCTGCTCGCTGACCACCCCGAGTTTCGCGACTACTGCCCGGCCCTGTTTGATTACGACCTGGGCTTTCGTGACTTCGCCGCCAACCGCAACATCATCGACATGGTCGAGCAGTTGATCGGCGGTGACATTGCGCTGTGGAACATGAGTTTTTTCGCCAAGCCGGCCGGCAACGGCAAGCGCACGCCGTGGCATCAGGATGGCGAGTATTGGCCGATCCGCCCGCTTGCCACCTGTACCGCGTGGCTCGCGGTGGATGACGCCACGGTGGAAAACGGTTGCCTGCGCGTGATTCGCGGTTCGCACCAGGAGCGCGCGCTCAAACGCCACAACACGGTCACCGCCGCTGACGTCACCCTCACCCAGGAACTCGACCGCAGCGAATACGACGAATCGAAGGCCGACGACATCGTGCTCAAGGCCGGTCAGATCTCGCTGCACGATGTCTACCTTCTGCACGGCTCGGAGCCCAACACCTCGCCCAAACCACGGCGCGGCATCACCATGCGCTATATGCCCACCACCAGCGTGTTTGACCGCGATCTGGCGCAACAGAAAGCACAGAGCATCACCACCACCAATCATTCAAAGCGGCAGATTTTTCTGATGCGCGGCACCGATCGCAGCGGCCGCAATACTTTCGTGAACGCCTGACACCGCGCGCACACCATGGACGGGACCGCCACCCCCTTTGACCGCGCCCACGAGAGCACCGGCAACATCGTGCTGCTGGAACACCTCAACGTCACCCAAAACGACCAGCGGCTCGCCTCGATCTTCTGGCTGCAGGGCCTGGGCTTCACACGTGACCCGTACATGCATGTGACCGACGTCAACATGTGGATCAACATTGGCCGCCAGCAGGTCCATTCGCCGACGCGGCCGCCGCAAGTACTGCGCGGCGTCGCCGGCCTGGTCATGCCCGATCTGGAGATCGCGCGCACCGGTCTGGCCAGCATCGGCAAGAAACTCGAAGGCACGCGCTTCGCGTGGGCCGATCACGGCGACACCATCGAGGCCACCTGCCCCTGGGGCAATCAGGTTCGCGTGCATGCGCCGCAAACCCGCTTCGGTCTGATGCGCCTTGGCATGCCCTATGTCGAACTGCAGGTGCCGCGTGGCGCCGCCGCCGGCATTGCCCGGTTTTATCAACAGATCATCCAAGCACCGGCACGACTGCAAAGTACCGATGGCAACAGCGCCGCCCACATCAGCGCTGGCGCCGCGCAGGAAATCATTTATCGGGAGACCGACGCTGCCATTGCGCCCTATGACGGGCATCACATCGCGCTCTACGTGGCCGACTTCGCGCGGCCGCATGCCGAACTGAAGAAGCGTGGCCTGATCAGTGAAGAGAGCGACCAGTGGCAATACCGGTTTGAGAAGATCATCGACCCGGACACCGGCGCGCATCTGTTTACCCTCGAGCACGAGGTGCGCAGCCTGACCCATCCGATGTTTGGGCGACCGCTGGTCAACCGCAATCCGTTGCAGGGACAGCGCAGCTATGTGCCCGGGCGTGATCCATTTTTTTAAGGAGCCGCCGGGCAACTGCCAGTGCCTGCGCCGTCCGTGCGCGGCGCGGACGGCGCAGAAGGCCGCATAATCATTCGAAATCTCAAGGCGTGAGGGGACCGCATGTTCGATGCAGCCGTCTATGAACCAGCGCCAGTGCGGCATCCGGTGCACAAGGTCCAGTGGCTGGCGTCGCGCCGCTCAGCAATGATGCCGCGCAGCGAATCGATCACCTGGTCCGGCGCATCAATCGCATCCGCTGCCCGTCGCCGGCTGCGCTCGGCAAACGAACGGTCGAACGGCACGCGTACCGGCTCCCCCGGATTGAGCGGCCGTACATCGCGAATGCTTTGCGCATATTCGGCTACACGTGCCTGAAAATCATCGCCCGAGCCCGCCAACGCTGGATTGACAGCAAGAATAAACAAACCGCTGTCGCGCTGCGGCGCGGGTGCCGTGGCCTGGCCGGTCATCATGCCGAGCATCTGCACCATCATCGCCAGCCCTGAGCCCTTGTGGCCGCCCCAGACCGCGAAGGCGCCACCGAATGCGGCGGCCGGGTCGCGAGTTGGCTGCCCTTCGGCGTCGTAGGCCAGGCCCTCGGGGAGCTGTTCGCCAAGGCGGCGCTTGAGTGCGACCTCGCCGATCATCACGTTGGCGGTGCCGATGTCCCAGATTACCGGCGTGGTGCTCGACGGAAAACCGAAGGCGATCGGGTTGGTACCGTAGTGGCCTTCGGTGCCGCCGTGCGGCGCCACCTGCTGGGTGCCGCTGCCGGCGATCATGCCGACCAGGCCGGCCGCGGTGATCTGTTCGAGGTAATACGAATACATGCCGGTGTACCAGGTCTTGGATGCGCCGATCGCGGCGATGCCGGTCTGGCCCGCCTTGTCGATGGCGATGCGCGTGGCGCGCTGCCCGACCAGGTAGCCGACGTTGTCGCCGCCGTCGAGCGCAGCCGAGAACGGCGTTTGCTGCAGCACCGTGATCGGGCGCCGCGGTGTGGCGGTGGCGCGGATGCGCTCGATCACCGACAGCGTGCGTGCGAGGCCGCCGTAGGCGAGGCCGCGCAATTCGCTGTCGATTAAATGATCGGCAATGATCGCGCATTCTTCGGCGCTGTGACCAACGGTAGCGAGCGTGGCTTCGACGAGACTGCGGGCTTCGCTGACTGAGAGTCGCATGCTGGCTTCGGTGATCGTTCAGGGATTCGGAAGGTTCGGAAGATTCAAGCGTTCGGAAGCGTGTTCGGTATCCGGCGCGCAGGTGCGGGGTACTGATGCCGAGGCTGGTAATCCGAACACCCGGTCAAAGCCCCAGGTGAAGGCAAAGGTGTAAACGAAAAAGAAAATGTTCAGGCCCAGGTTGACCATGAACGAGCGCAGGTAGCTGATTTCCAGCCACCATGCCGCCACCGGCAGCAGCACCACCAGAAAGCCGATTTCGAACCCCACCGCGTGCAGCACGCGCCGGCCGAAGCCGCGGCCGCGCGTCTGGCGCCCGGCTTCCCAGCGCTCGAACAACGCGTTGTAGCCGAAGTTCCAGACCACCGCAAAGATGGAAGCGAAGATCGCCAGGGCACCGGCGCGTTCGATGCCGCTGTCGCTGACGCTGGAGAAGCCCAAGGTACCGCACACGAGGGCGATCGCTTCGTACAAGCCGACGTAGACGATCTTGCGCTTGATGCCTTGCAGGGCCATGCTGAAATCCGTGGGGGTTTGCGCGTGGACGCCGCAACCGAATGGCAACGGCCCGCATTGTCACCGCAAATTGACGGCATCGAACATGGCGGCAGCTTATCCCGCGCAGTCCTTCACCGCCAGCACACGCGTGCCGAAAACCAACTGCACTGCAAACTCGGTGGCCGAGCGCACCGTCACCGGCCCCGTCACCCTGCCCGGAAGCGCACAGCGGCCAAGTTCGAGCAGGCGGCCACCTTCGAGCCCCACCACACGTAGTTGACCGCGCGCCGCATCCGGCACCAGAAGGCGTATTTTTCCGGCAATCTGGATCGGCGTCGAAAGCGCCAGTTCCGGCGAACCGTAGGCGTGATTCGAGAAACCGCCGAGCGCCGCGATTTCCACCAGTGTTTTGCCTTGCCGCCGATACACCTTGAGCGTGCCGCCGATGTGCGGCGTGATCACTGCTGCAATTTCTGCGCGGCCGTCCCCATCCAGATCCACCACACCAACCGGATTGAGCCAGCGCATCGGCGTGCCGATGGCGGCTGCCTGGGCACTCTTCTCGAGCCGGCCCTTGTCCAGCCGAATCAATACCAGCCGCGCGCCGCTATCGCGCCGGCTGACAATGGAAAGGATTTCCTGCGGTTCATCGGCGGCGAGCCTGACCAGACGCGGCGCGAGATCCTCAAACACCTCGTGCTCCGGCAAATCCAGCGTGGCCGTGCGTCCGGCATGCGTGGTGACGGCAAGGCGCGCATATTCATGCGGCCGGCCGAGTGCGAAATGCCCGTAGCGCTCAGTTGGTATTTCATAGCGGGCGCTGGCAATGCTTTCAGCCGCGGCAGGCATGCAGGCCAGCCACAACGCTGCGAACACCACCAGCGCGGCCGTGGTCACCTTCGGGAGGAAGCGCTGCAACCCCGAAATCGGGTGGAAGCCTTCATCCATCACTGCGTCTACATGGCCCAATGATGCGACTCAGCAACGCCTGGTGCTGCATGATCGTTGCCAAGCGCCCTTGTGCGATCACTTTTTCAGTTTCCGGCCGCAGCGGCGCACCCGGCAGGTTTATAGACCCGCTCTGTGGAGGCTGGAAACTTGGCCAGCTTGTTTGCCGGGCGGCGCGGCCGCACAACCAGCTCGCCGCCGCAGTTCGGGCATTTTCCGCTCAGTTTGTCCGTGGCGCAGGACACGCAGAATGTGCACTCGAAAGAGCAGATACGTGCTTCACTAGACTCCGGTGGAAGAGCCATGTTGCAGCATTCACAGTTGGGCCGGAGTTGGAGCATTGCATTCCCCTGGCTTGTTGAAGGGATTGATGAGAAAGGAGTGACGGAGGCTTGTCAGGCGAGTACGCGCAACGCCGCAGATGTGCGGACCCGCCGAAGGCGGATCCGAACGAGCGAATGGTTGGCTGCCGCATTGTTGGGCAAGACCGACTCTTGCCCTCAGGTCTTCGAGGCGACCACTTTGTGCTGCGGTCACGACCGCAGCACCTTCCATGCATCCGGCGCCGACTACTTTGCGAGTGCGCGGCGGAAGTCCGGATCGTCGACCAATTTTGCTACTAGTGTCTTGTACAACGCGCCATATTGGTTCATGGCTGTTGGGATGGCCACCGCGCCCAAGAACGATGATTCCCAACTCGCTTCGGCTGCGACTTCTTTCTCATACACCACGCGGCCGCCGTTCGTGATTGTGAAGCGTGCCGCCAGGCGGCTGGTGCCGGTCCCGATGGCCGCGTCAACCTTGCTGTCGGTTAGCTGGCCCTCGATGATTGAGGTAGATGCTGGGTTGAATAGCCCCGAAGCGGTGAGCTCGGCCACCAGCGTGTCCTTCAGGAACTGTGACCAACTTCCCTTGCCAGGTGCCAGCGTGCTACCTCGAAGGCCGCTAAGCGTGGTGTCCATTGCCGGGTCCTTCCCGGCTGCGAGCTTGAACGAGCCGACTTGTGCAGGTGCCAAATTGGCTGCACGCAGCTTCTCGACGGTGGCTGGGGTGGCGCCGGTGGCATCGAGTTTGATGTTGGCGCAACCAGTGATGGCGAGCGCGAAAACGAGTGGAACTGAGCGAAGTGCGAGACGGATCATGGGAATGCGGCCTCCAGGGAAAGGTCGTTAAGGGTGCGGCTGATGAGCTGTCGAAGCATCGTTGTCACTGCCTCGGCAACGCTGGGCATTTTCAGGGAACCAGGTGGTGGCGAACCAGAGCCGAGGCTGGTATAGATGACGTGCTTTCCGCTACGTTGCAAAGTAGGGGCTCCGCTGCGTCCGGGCGTGTATCGCAGCGTGCCCTCATAGCCGTCGCCCACGGTTTGGCCGGCAATACCGAAGGTAAGGCCGGCAATGAAGCCTTTGCCGGCTGCATCGTCGGAGAGCGGTACGTTGTTGACGGTGACGGAGAGCAACGCACCTCCGGCGTCCGGTAAGTCGCTGACACTACTGAACAGGCCGCTCGCGACGATTTGCTCGCTTACGCGAGCCTTCAGGAGCTCAGTCGCTCGTGCGTTGGCCACCCCTCTGGTCTGAAACTCCCAGAGAAGTTGCACCCCGGCAGGGGAGGCGGGCTTCTTGTACTGGGCACTGGGAACTTCGGGGGCATTGCCGTCCACATAAAAGGCGGCGCAGCCACCCAAAAATGACATCACTGCTGCCAGTAACAACGAGCGCAGCGCACCTACAAAACGCGTCATAAATTTCTCCCTGTGTAAACGCGGATTCCATTCTAATCCCCGGCAAGGCATCACGCTGCCTCCTATGCCGGGGCCGGTGTCTGATCGCTAGGCAGGGTGTTGCGTGAGGGAGCGGCGCACCGGTGCAAGAGGGCCGCAGAGGACGAGGCGACCGGACTCGCAGCAAGGGCAGCGCGTCACATCAAGCTGCGCCGCCCTGGTCATGAACGCTGCGACCGACTCGATCACCAGAGGTGCTGGTGGCGGCAGATCGGACAACGCACGGCATACGGCCAACTTCGCAGTCTTATGCCGGCTGGCCAGCAAGCCGAAATGGCGAATCCGCTTGAACCCCGCAGGCAGCACGTGAGACAGAAAGCGGCCGATGAACTCAACTGCCGGCAACTCAACGGTACGGCGATGATTCGCTGCGGCAGCATCGCGCACCCGGAACGCCACCCGGTCATCGTGCAAGCCCACGATACGGTCGTTCGAGATGGCGACCTTATGTGTGTAACGCGCCAGATACTCCAACACCTCGGCCGGCCCCCCCCATAGGCGACTTCGCATACAGCGGGCGACTTCGCATACAGCGCCCGATTCTAGAGGCGACCGGGCCGTTCCCCATCCCCAATACTTGATGAGACGGTTCGCCAGAGCCCCTGACCGGCACCGGCCTGAAACCCTTGGTAGCCAAGGGCTGTGGCTTTTTGAATGGTGAAACCCTTGGTGGGAGCGGCTCTTCGACTGATGCCACTATAACGTTTTGAGGTAGGTCTCAGCCACGGCAACGTCCGCCGGGTAGGTGACCTTGATGTTTCTTGCATCACCCGCCACCAGCTTTGGCTTCAACCCCGCGCGTTCGATGGCGGCGGCTTCGTCCGTCACATCCGGAAAGCGTTGCAGTGCCTCGCGCAGCACGCCATAGCGAAACATCTGCGGCGTTTGCGCCAGCCACAGGCCTTCGCGCGAGATGGTTTCGGCCACGCGGCCGTCTGCGCTTGCGCGCTTCACCGTGTCCGGCACGGGCAGTGCGAGCAAACCGCCGATCTCGTCATCCTCAAGCGTGGCGATGAGGCTTTCGATCATGGCTGGCGTGATGCAGGGTCTCGCGGCGTCGTGCACCAGCACCCAGTCCTCGGCATCAGCGTCAATCGTATCAAGACCGTTCAGCACGCTTTGCGCGCGCGTTGCGCCGCCAACGCGGTGAATGTGCGCATTGCCCCAGGAAGCCCTCCCACCAAGGGTTTCCAGCCAGTTGTCGTCGGGCGCGATGACCACGTGGACGGCATCGATGCATGTACATGCGCTGAACGCGGCAAGCGTGTGGGCCAGCATGGGTTTGCCGAGCAGCGGCGCGTACTGCTTTGGCACTTGCGTGCCGGCGCGCGCGCCCACGCCGGCGGCGGGGATCAATGCAAAGTAGCGCGGTGACATCGCCTTCGTTAGCCAAACAGGGTTTGCTTGACGACTTCAATGTTGACGCGCGCGTGGGCCGCGACGTCGCTCAGAATGGCTGCGAGCGTGCCGATCTTGACCGGGTCGTGCGCCGGCAAGGTAATGTGATGTTGCGACGGACTGTCGGTCGTCAGGCGAATATGACTGCCGGTTTGCCGTGTGGTGCGGTAGCCATATGCCGTGAGCCGCCTGGCCAGGTCCATGCCAGAAACGTCGCGCGGCAACTTCACGCCGCAATCACCTCATCGCGCACAAAGTGCAGCCGGATCAACTTCGGGGCGGTGCCCTCATCAAAGTGGCAATGCACCGCGTCTCGCACCTGCGCATGCAATTGTTCGAACGAATCGGCTTCGGCAAATATCGACTCACCCGCGGCACGCGCGGTATAGCCACCTTCGGGTGCTTCTTCGACGATGAAAATTATCTCGGTCATTGTCTCGGCGATCCAGCGCTGCAAAACCCTAGTCTACCTGATGCGTGACGGCGCCGGAATGCAGGCATCCGAGAGATGCGCGACTGCCAGAGTGCCTGATCTGGCAGTTCCTGGTTTGGCGCTCGTCTCTTCTGGCCCTCAGCCTTGACCGGGCAGAACGCACGATTTCGGGAAGAGGTGCTCTCGTATAATGCCGTCTGAAAATCAGTGCCGCCATACGTTGTACGCGCCTCGAGTCTTCGCGGCGCGTTTTGCATTTGTAGCTCCCGCTTTCATCCATTTTTCAGCGTGGCCCATTCCTCTCCTCTGCTCGACGCCAGTCTCAAGACCGGCGCACGCCCCAGTTTCGCGCTGCCTGAAGGTTCGGGCGACGCGCTGCTGCTCGCGCGTCTGGCGCGCCAGCGCGTCGAGAACAAGCTCGGCATGCTCGCCATCGTGTGCGCTGATCCGCACGACGCGGAGCGTTTGAAGGACGAGATCAAGTGGTTTGCGCCCGAGTTGCGCGCGCATGTGCTGCCCGATTGGGAGACCCTGCCTTACGACGCGATTTCACCGCACCAGGATCTGGTGTCCGAGCGTCTTGAGACCCTGTATCTGATCGCGCGCGGTGAAGTCGATGTGCTGCTGGTGGCCGCCAGCACTGCGCTGCAGCGTCTGGCGCCGGCGCAATACATCGTGGCGCGCACCTTCTTCATCAAGGTCGGTGACAAACTCGACGAAGCCGCGCTGCGCGCGCAATTTCACATGGCCGGTTACACCCACATGCAACAGGTGGTCAGCCCGGGTGAATGGACGGCACGCGGCAGCTTGATCGACTTGTTCCCCATGGGCAGTGCGGTGCCGTACCGCATCGACTTGTTTGGTGCGGACATCGAGTCGATCAAGACGTTTGATGTCGATACGCAGCGCTCGATTTATCCGGTGCGCGAGATTCGCCTGTTGCCGGGGCGCGAGTTTCCCCTCGATGAGGAAGCGCGCACCGCCTTTCGCGGGCGCTTTCGCGAGGTGTTTGAAGGCGACCCGTCGCGCTTCGCGATGTACAAGGACATGGCCAATGGCGTCGCGACGGCTGGTATCGAGTATTACCTGCCGCTGTTTTATGAGCAGACCGAGACGCTGTTCGACTACCTGCCTGCGAGTGCGCTGCTGATGACGCACGGGAGAGTGGATGAAGCGTTCACGGCGTTCTGGAAAGAGATCGAGGAGCGCTACCGGTTTTTGAAGGCCGACACGATCCGGCCCTTGTTTGCGCCGCATGCCATCTATCTCGATGGGCAATCGTTTTTTGTCGAGTCCGCTGCGTTCGCGGCGGCGACCCTGAAGGCCGCAGCGCCTGCGGCTGACGCGCCGCCGCGCTTGCCCTCGGTCGCAGTCAACCGCCGCGCCGACGACCCGGTCGCCGCGCTGCGCCACTTCATTGATGCCTTTGCCGGCCGCGTTCTGCTCGCCGCGGATTCCGCCGGACGGCGCGAAACCATGCTGGAGTATTTGCGCAACGCCGGCGTCGAGCCGGTGCCGTGCGAGTCGTTTGCCGACTTCCTCACCGCTGCGACGCGCCTGATGATCACTGCGCATCCGCTGGGGCGTGGTTTCATCGACAGCGAAGCCGGGCAATCGTTTGCGGTCATCACCGAGGCCGAACTGTATGCCGAGACCACGCGTGCGCGCACCCGCCGTGAGAAAAAGCGCGAGACCAACGTCGACGGCATGCTCAAGGATTTGTCCGAGCTCAAGGTCGGCGATCCGGTCGTGCATGCCCAACATGGCATCGGCCGTTACCTCGGCCTGGTCAACATGACCTGGGCGACGGCGTCACCGAGTTTCTGCATCTGCAGTACGCCGACGACGCAAAACTGTATGTGCCGGTGGCGGCGCTCTCCGTCATCAGCCGCTACTCGGGCGCCGGTGAAGACCAGGCGCCGTTGCACCGCCTCGGCAGCGGCCAGTGGGAAAAAGCCAAACGCAAGGCGGCGCTGCAGGTACGCGACACCGCTGCCGAGTTGCTCAACCTTTACGCGCGCCGCGCTGCGCGCCAGGGCCACGCCTTCAGTTTCAAAGAACACGATTACGACGCCTTCGCTGAAGGATTTGGTTTTGAAGAAACCGGCGATCAGGCCGCAGCGATCCGCAATGTCATCGAAGACATGCGCTCGGGCCGGCCGATGGACCGCCTGATCTGCGGCGATGTCGGTTTTGGCAAGACAGAAGTCGCGCTGCGTGCAGCCTTCGTCGCCGTCGCCGACGGCAAGCAGGTGGCCATCCTCGCGCCCACTACCCTGCTGGCCGAACAGCACTTTCAGACCTTCAGTGACCGCTTTGCGCAAATTGGCCACACCTGGCCGGTAAAGATTGCCGAGCTGTCGCGTTTTCGCAGCGGCAAAGAGATCGCAGGAGCGCTCAAGGGCATCACTGACGGCAGTGTCGATATCGTGATCGGCACCCACAAGCTGCTCTCAAAAGAAACCCAATTCGCGCGCCTCGGTCTGGTCATCATTGACGAAGAGCACCGCTTCGGCGTGCGCCAGAAGGAAGCGCTCAAGGCGATGCGTGCCGAGGTCGACGTGCTGACCCTCACCGCCACACCCATCCCGCGCACGCTGGCCATGAGCCTTGAGGGCCTGCGCGATTTTTCGATCATCGCCACCGCACCGCAAAAACGCCTTGCCATCAAAACCTTTGTGCGGCGCGAGGGTGATTCGATCATTCGCGAGGCCGTGCTGCGCGAGCTCAAACGCGGCGGGCAGGTCTATTTTCTCTACAACGAGGTCGAAACGATCCAGAACCAGTACGACCGCCTCACGCGCCTGCTGCCTGAGGCGCGCATCGAGATTGCACATGGCCAGATGCCCGAGCGCGATCTGGAGCGCGTGATGCGCGCGTTCTATCAGCAGCGCTTCAACGTGCTGCTGTGTACCACGATCATTGAAACCGGCATCGACGTGCCCTCCTCCAATACGATCCTGATCCACCGCGCCGACAAGTTCGGCCTCGCGCAGTTGCATCAACTGCGCGGGCGCGTCGGCCGCTCGCACCACCAAGCCTACGCCTACCTGCTGGTCAATCA
>JANLTL010000507.1:0-6930 GCA_031362905.1 Burkholderiales bacterium
GCTTCGGTGAAGCGCGGCGGCAGCGCGGCATCGTGATTGGCGCGCAGCAGCACGGTCGAACCATCTTCGAGGATGTAGTCGAAGCCCGTTGCGCTTCTTGCACTCGCCTGCAGGCCGAAATCGTCGTAGAAGCGCGCCGCCGTGGCGAGATCATCGACGCCGTAGATCAGGGACTGGACACCGAGCAATGCCATGATGACTCCAAGAGTGGGGCGGTCGGACCCGGCGAGCAGCTGTGGGACGGGCGTCCGGAATAGTAATTCCCTTTGTGAGGAATTGTCAATAGTGCGCCTTGCGCGCAGCCGCTTTGCCCGGTTAACATCGAAACAACCGTTCACTGCATTCACAGGTTCCCCTTTCATGTCTCCGCGCAGCACCAAATCCCCGCCGCCGCGTCCGCGCGGCCACCCGCGAAAAGCGGCGCCCGGCAAACCGGCGAAGCGGACCCAGGGCCGCCCACCCCGGGCCGACCCCGAATCGACCAAGGCAAAGCTGATCGCCGCCACCCGGGCCTTGATGCACGGCACGAAGCCGGCGCGCATCACGCGCTTCGACATCGCCCGTGAAGCGGGCGTTGACCCGGCGCTGGTGCGCTACTACTTCGGCAACAAGTCGGCAGTGTTTGCCGAGGTGATTCGCGTGGTGTCGGTGGAACTGGCGGCCAAACGCGATGCCCTGCCGAAGACCGGGCCAGTAATTGACCGCTTGCGGGCCTACCTGCAGGCGTGGCTGGAAGTGTTCGTGGACAACCCGCATTTCCATGAACTGGTGGTCGAGCAGGTCTTTTATGCGGATGAAGACGCCTCTCCGCAACGCCTCAAGAAGCTCATCAGCCGCGCCTACCCCGAGCTTGAGCGCCTGATAGCGGAAGGGGTGGCCAGCGGCGAGTTGCGCCAGACAGAGCCGCGCTTCATCTATCTCGCCATCATCGGCGTGACGGAGTTTTTCGCCACCGCAAGCCCGCTGGTGGAGGCGCTGTTCGGCAAGCGTGGTGCGGCCACGACACTGCACCGGCAGTACGGCGACTTCGCTGCCAGCCTGCTGATTGACGGATTGCGCCGGCGCTGAGCCGGGCGTTGGCAAGATGGTGAAATGCATCATGATTGCATACGTATGCAATTATGGCTAAGATGCGCCAGACAATTTGTTCACCAGGAGACGACATGACCATTTCCCGCCGTGCATTGCTCCAAGCTGGCGCCGCCGCCACCGCCAGTGCCGCCTGGCCCGCAGCGTTCGCACAGATGCTCAAACCCGGCAAACCCTATGCCGGCA
Organism: Burkholderiales bacterium; assembly: GCA_031362905.1. GTDB lineage: Bacteria > Pseudomonadota > Gammaproteobacteria > Burkholderiales > JAEUOS01 > CANJDH01. Next base: position 1,276 of record JANLTL010000507.1, read on the forward strand.
CCACGCTCAGCGTGCTCACTGTGGTGGCACCGCAATTCAAGGGCCACGAGGCGCTGCTGCCCGAGTTCGAGCAGCTGACCGGCATCAAGGTCAAGTACGACTATGTGCCGTTCGCCAATACGCGCGACAAGCTCACCGCAGAGATGGTGGCCAAGAGCGGCTCCTACGACGTGGTGTCGGTGATGGATGTATGGGGGCCGTCTCTGGTGAGTCTGATCCAGCCGATCAACGAGCGCATCAAGGCGAAAAAGATCGACATGGAAGACCGCTACCCTGCCGCGCATTTGCGTGCTTCAAAAAGCGGCAACAACATTCTTGGCCTGCCGATCCGCGGTCACGTGCAATTGCTGTTCTACCGCCGCGACATCTTCGATCAGCTCAGCCTCAAGGTGCCTGCCACCTGGCAACAAGTGGTGGACGCTTCCAAGGTGATCCAATCCAGGACCGACATGGCGGGCATCGCCATGTATTACAAGAAGAACGCCGGCCAGAACCTGATGATCTGGTACAACTTTCTGTGGGGCAAGGGTGCAGACATTCTGGATGCCAAAGGCATGCCCACATTCAACTCTGCGGCAGGTGTCGAGGCAACGCAAGACTATCTGGATCTGATGTTGAAGCACAAGGTAACGCCGGCCGGTTCGGTTGCTTTCGATGAAAACGACGCAACCATCTCGGTCGCACAGGGCCGCAGCGCGATGATCCCGGTATGGTGGTGGCGCCTGCAGCAGTTGCGTGGCAAGGATGCCAAGATCAGCGGTGACCAGGTTGCCTTTGCGCCTTTGCCGTCTTATCCCGGTGCGAATTCGACGACCTACACCAACACCTGGTTCTATGGCTTGAACAAGTTCTCCAAAAAGCACGATGCCGGCATGGAGTTCCTGGCCTGGCTGACGCAGCCGAAAATCGAGCGCTCGCTGCTGGTGGACCCGTCCAAGAACGAAATCGTCGCTGTGCAGCGTGCCAACCTGATCGACCGCGAAGTCAATACGGTCAGCAACGGGTTGCATCGCTTCGGCGCGCTCGGCCTGCAGGGCGCACGCGGCGTGCCGCTGATTGCCGAATGGCCGCAAATTTCGGACATTCTGGAAACCACCATGTCCGAGTTGGCGAGTGGCAAGGGCCAGGTCAAGGGCGCGCTGGATGACGCAGCAGGCCGCGTGCGCAAGCTGATGCGGCGCGCCTGACCCTGCGCTGCTGAAGCCACCAGCCCCGGAGAACTGATGCACGATCGCCGTCTGGTTTTGCTCTTGCTGGTGCCTTCCCTGGCCATCACGCTGTTGATGGCCATGTATCCACTTGGCTACTCGTTGCTGGTGAGCTTTCGCGACTGGCGCCTGGCCAAATCGCCCGAGCCCGGCCCCTTCGTGGGCTGGGAGAACTACAAGCTTCTGCTGACGGATGATCCGGAGTTCCTGGCCAGTGCACTGGTGACGCTCAAGTTCGTCGTGGCCAACGTCTGTGTCACCTTGCTGGTGGCGATGGTCATTGCCGTTGTCTTGCAGCGCGCAGGCAGGCTGTACTCGATCACGCGCACGCTCCTCATCATCCCTTTCGTCATGAGTCCTGCGCTCATTGGCGTGTCGTTGCGCTTCATGCTCAACCCGGAATACGGAGTGCTGCACAGCATGGCGGCGGGTGTGGTGCCGACGCTGAAGAATACGGTGTGGTTGTCCGACGGCGACTGGGCCATGGTGGCCCTGGTCATGGCCGATGTCTGGCATTGGGCACCCTACATGGCGCTGGTCCTGCTGGGGGGCTTGGCGTCGGTGCCGAAAGATTCGATCGAGGCCGCACAAGTGGACGGCGCCTCCGCTTGGCGTGCCTTCTTCACGATTGTGTTGCCGCAGATGAAACCGGTGATTGCCGTCGTGCTGGTGCTCAAGACCGTCTTTGCGCTCAAGACTTTCGACATGGTCTATACGCTGACGCGCGGCGGGCCGGGCGCGTCCACGCAAACGCTGGCCTACCAGATCTATACGACCGGATTCCAGTTTTACGACATGGGATACGCCGCCGCCGCCGCCTACCTGCTCACCGCCGTCCTGATGGTGCTGGCCGGCTTCTATGTGCGCCTGATGTTCGCGTCGGAGCGCAGCGGCGAGCGCGCTGCGAAAGGGGCCGGGCATGACTAGCCGGCGTGCCGGCCCGGCAGGCTTTGCGGCCGCGCTGATCGCTTGGTGCGTGATCTTCGCCGTGGTCTTCCCCATCGCCTGGATCGCGCTCACGTCGATCAAGGAGCCGCGCGACGTTTACGCCCTGGCGCTGGTGTTCACCCCGACGCTGGATAATTTCCGCACCGTGTTTGAACACCCCTGGAACCTGGGGGACAAGCTGCTCAACAGCATCGTGGTGGCAAGCGTGACGGTGGCGGTGGCGATTCCCGTGGGCACCATGGCGGCCTACGGGTTCTCGCGCTTCAGCTTTCCCGGCAAGCGCCTGCTGTTTGTGCTCATCATTGCCACCCAGTTCGTGCCAGCGGCCATCGTAGTGCTACCCTACTACCTCATGTTCCGCGAGCTGGACCTGCTCGACAGTTACGCTGGCCTGGTGCTGGTGAACCTGTCGATCGTGCTGCCCTATGCGGTGTGGATGATCAAGGGTTTCATTGATGCCGTGCCGATCGAAATGGAGGAATCGGCCGTGATCGACGGCGCTTCGCGCCTGCGCGCGTTGCGCGAGATCGTGGTGCCGGCCGCCCTGCCCGGCCTGATCACCGCGGCGCTGTTCTGCTTTACGCTCACCTGGAACGAGTTCCTGTTTGCCCTGATTCTGACCAAGCAGAAAGCGCTGACCCTGCCGGTCGGGCTGATCAGCTTTCATACCGAGCGTGGCGACCTGTGGGAGTTGATGGCTGCTGCCGGCGTCATGATCACCTTGCCGATGTTCCTGCTCTCGCTGGTGTTCCAGAAGCACTTCATCAACAGCCTGACCTCAGGAGCCGTACGATGACCACCATTTCCCTGCGCGGGCTCGAGAAACGCTGGGGCCATGTGGTCGGCGTACACCCGATGGACCTCGAAGTGGCGGACCGCGAGTTTCTGGTGCTGCTCGGGCCCTCCGGGTGCGGCAAGACCACCACCATGCGCATGATCGCCGGCCTGGAAGATGCGACCACCGGTGACATCCTGTTCGATGGTGCGCGCGTCAATGCCGTGCGCCCGCAGGACCGGGATGTGGCCATGGTGTTCCAGAACTACGGTCTGTATCCGCACCTTTCGGTGGAAGAAAACATTGCCTACCCGCTCAAGGTGCGCAACGTGCCCCTCGCCGAACGTGCCGCCCGCATTGCGCGCGCGGCAGAACGGGTGGAACTGGGCGCCCTGCTGCAGCGCAAGCCGCGCGAGCTTTCCGGCGGGCAGCGCCAGCGCGTGGCCCTGGCGCGCGCCATCGTGCGCACGCCCAAGGTGTTTTTGATGGATGAACCGCTATCCAACCTGGACGCCAAGCTGCGCCTGACCATGCGCACCGAGATCAAGCACCTGGCCCATGAGCTGGGGGTCACGATGGTGTATGTGACGCACGACCAGGTCGAAGCCATGACCCTCGCGCACCGCATCGTGGTCATGCGCGAAGGCCGCATCGAGCAGATCGGGACCCCGGAAGAGGTCTACAACCGGCCGGCGAGCACCTATGTGGCCGGGTTCATCGGTGCGCCGCCGATGAACCTGATCGAAGGTGAAGTGCGTGGCGGCAGGTTTCATGCAGGCGAGTTTCAGGTTGGCGGTGTGCCCGAACAGCTCAGCGGTGCGTGCGTGTTGGGGATTCGGCCTGAGGACATGCAGCTTGTGGATGGCACAGGCGATTTGCGCCTGCCGCTTTATGCCTCGGAATTGCTGGGCGACAGCCGCTTGCTTTCGTTCAAGCTCGCCGGCAGCCTCTTGACGGTGCGTGCACCGAAAGACCAGCGCGCCGGGTTTGACGACATGGTGTCGCTGGCCCTGCCGCAGGATCACCGCCATTGGTTTGACGCCCAGACCACCCAACGCATTGACCTTTCCCATTAAGCGATCCACACCAGCCATGCCCACCGTGATTTCTGCGCAAGAAGCCGCGCAACGCCTGATTCGCCGTCGTGACTATGTGGCCTGCGTCGAAGCCTTCATCGACTGCCGTCGCCCGGGCTCGATGCCCAAGGAAAACTACGCCATGATCGGCCCGGGGGTGACGCAGAATCCCAAACAGGTGATCAACCTGAAGGAGCCGCACGGCTTCAACGTTGGCGCTGCTGCCATGCCGCGTGGCATCACCAACAACCTGCATATTCATTTCACCGCCGAAGTCTTTGTTTGTGCGGCCGGCGAGTGGCTGCTGCGTTGGGGCGTCGGCGGGCGTGATGGCGAAGCCGTATTGCGCGAAGGCGACATCGTCTGCATGCCGACCTGGATCTTTCGCGGATTCACCAACGTGGGCGCAGATGACGGCTGGTTGTTCACCTGCCTGGGCGGCGACGATACCGGTGGCATCATCTGGGCGCCGGACATCCTCGCCGAAGCCGGCAGCTACGGGCTGTGGCTAACGGCGGACAATGAAATCGTTGATACCGGGCCAGGTGGGGCGCCGCCCAAGGTGCCCTTGATGCCTCCTCTTCCCGCGCATGAACTTGAGGCGCTCAGGCGTTACCCGCCAGCGGAAATGGAAGCCCGCGTCCTGCGCAGTGGCGACCGCGATTTCGCCGCGGCCACACTCGACGGCCATGCGCCGGGTGGAGGAGTGCCGGGTGGCGGAGTGCAGTGGGCGCCGGTAATTGGCCACGGGTTGACGCAACGCCGCCTGCATACGCCGCGCGTCACCGACCCACAGGGATTTTCGATTGAATGGATGCGGCTTGCGCCGGGGGCATGCACCGCGCCGTTCCGCCTTGCCGAGAAAATGGTGGTGGTGCAGATGCAAGGCGATGCCATGACGGTGGAGCTCAATGAGGGGGCGGACAAGGTGGCGCTCACCATGGGTTGGCGCGACATGATTTCGGTGCCCGGCGAGGTGACGCGTGCCTTTCGCAACAACTCGACCGATGTCGTCGAAGCGGTGGTGATGATCCCAGGCGATCAGCGCAAATTTCCCAAGTTCGGGGCCGATGTTGTCGCAGCGGCGCGCACAGCCGGCTGGGCGCTCGATGCGAATGGCTACCTGGCCCGGGCGGCGCTCATGCCCAGAAGCGCACTTGAGGCAGGAGCGCGCCATGCGGCCTGAGCCACATCGCCGCAACAGATGCAACAGATGCAACAGATGGATCTGATGCGTCTGTCGGCATGACAGGGAAAGCCAAGCGCGTTTCCGGTCGCTCGACCACTTCGCATGATGTGGCCCTGCGCGCCGGCGTCTCGCAATCGGCTGTCTCGCGGGCATTTACGCAGGGTGCGAGCATCGCACCGGCCACACTTGAGAAGGTGATGACGGCTGCCGCAGCGCTCGACTATCGGCCCAATCAGGTAGCACGGGCGCTGATTTCCGAGCGCAGCGGCTTGGTTGGCCTGGTGATCCCGCCGGATTTCATCCCGCTCTACAGCCTGGCGATAGGTGAATTTGCGCGCCGCCTGCCGGAGCGCGGCATGCAGCCGCTGGTGCTGGCGGCGGGCGCCGACGCCAACGCGGACGAACTGGTGGGAAAATTCCTCGAGTATCGTGTTGATGGCGTGATCCTGACCGCGGCGA
>JANLTL010000542.1:0-2125 GCA_031362905.1 Burkholderiales bacterium
CGATTGAACGCCGGGGAGTCATAGCAGGCCGTGCTCAGCAAGTCATAGAGCGGGGCTAACTGAACTCCCTCGGCGGATACCAAAAAGCTCAGGTTCTTGAGATGGGCGTCGCTGTTGCCGGTCAGCACGTTGAACAGCAGCCAACTGAACAGGCGCGTGCGCGCCACGGCCGGGCTGCGACATGCATTGGCGATGGCGGCGAGGTTTTCCATGCTGCCCTCGACATATTTGTACGTGCCGCTCAAGCCGAGCAGTTGGCAAGCATCGATGGCGTGCAGGCGTTTCCATTCCGTGCCGTCAAGCCATCGATCGAAGCGATCCACCAGATAGATCGGCTGCGGCACATAGCGTCGATGGACCTCGGGCACGGTGAGGGCGAGCCTGCGCGCCAAGCGCAAGACGAACCATTCATTGATCACCGAGTGGGGATAGTCGCCGCCCGTATGGTCGGGTTTGAGAATATGCGTGGAAGGCAATGCGCCAGTTGGCTCGAACAGCCTGTCATCGCGCAACACGACAGCCAGTTTGTGCTGTGCCCCCGCGAGCGACATGCGCTTGATCGCGGCATGGGTCAGCGGCACTTTTGGCAACTGTTGAATGCGCGCCGACAAATCGGCATCGATCAGTGGCCTCAATTCGCCCGGTGCCTGTGCCGTCGCTTCGGGTGGCAGCAAGGTGAGCGAACCCGCCGATTCCGCCCCGTAGTGGGCCAGCAAGCCGAACGCATCGGCGCGATCCAGTCTGGCGTCACCGGCGAGCAAAGTTCTCTGCGCGTCCTCGGGCAGCATATTGTCGAAATACCATTGGACCGGCCGAAGGGACGCACCGTCCACCAAGGGCGCGGCATCGAGTGGCAGTTTCGGGCTGAGTGCAAACCGTTGCGGATTGTTCAGCCACTCCTGGCTGTACTGAAACGACCAAAGGCCGTTCACCTCGCGCAGCTCACCAAGCTTCTGGTCGTTGATGAGCGCGACCAGCGTGCGCTCAGTCATGCCTGGCCGCGCCTCGCCAATTCGGCGTCGAGGCGCTTGGCCACATCATCGGGCACATCGAGCACCACCCGCACCCCCAAACCTTGAAGCACTTGAAACAGCTTGCCCCATTGAACTCGCTCTGCGCCGCGTTCGACCTTGCCGAGAAAGTTTTCGCTCACGCCGATGCTGCCGGCGGCGTCGTCCTGGCGAATCTTTTGAGCCTTGCGCGTTGCGCGTACGACCGCGCCCAATGTCGAGGCTTGATCCAAGGGTATATGCATATAGAATCCTTATTAATGAGAGGATTTTATAAGAATTTAGGTTTAAACCGAAAAAACCTTATGAATAGAAGGATTATGTACCTGTTAGCCAATTAAGATCAATTTATCCTCAAGGATGTAAGGATAACTTTTGAAAAAAATGTTGTCATTTGCTACCGTCAGCGAAAAAAAGTCGGCTGGAGTGGCCGTGCGTCAAGTGCCGCGGGATTTGAACGGGTTCAGCACCGCCACACCAAAGCCGGCGAAGTTCGCCACGTTGCGGGTGACCACTGTCAGCTTGTGAATGCGCGCCGTGGCTGCGATCATCGCGCCTTCGTAGAGCGTGTCCGAGCGTGTGTGCATCAGCTTCGCCCACATGCGGAATGCCGGGCCGTCCATCGGCAGCACGTTGTAGGCGCCAGCCATCAGATCGAGCCAGCGCTCGAGCTCGGCTGCCTTGGCACTATCCTGATCGCGCGTAGCCTCGATGCCGGTCTGAATCTCGCCCAGTGTTACGGCCGACAAATGCAGATCGGTTTCGTCCACCGAAGTGATCCACGTCAGCACGGCACCGTGCGGTTTGGGCCGGCGCAATTCTGAAACCACGTTGGTGTCCAGAAGGTACATCGCTGTTACCGGAGCGGCTCAGGCTTGCGCCGCCGCGCCTTGCCACGTGGCGGCACCAGGTATTCCGTGCGCGCTTCTTCGGCGAGCAGAAGCGCCTTGAGCGAGGGGCGCGCGGCAGTCTGGAGCCGCCGCCATTCGGCCAACGGTACGACCACGGCCGTCTCTGCGCCGCGTTTGGTCACCATTTGCGGGCCCTCGGCGATGCAGGCTTCCAGAAATTCGCTGAAGCGCGCCTTGGCGTCTTGCACTGGCCAGTTTTGCATG
>JANLTL010000559.1:0-1672 GCA_031362905.1 Burkholderiales bacterium
CTTGCGTGGCAACGGCGCCAGCGGCAAAAAGCCCGTGCTGCTGCTCGCGCATCTGGACGTGGTCGAAGCCAAACGCGAGGACTGGCAGCGCGACCCATTCAAGCTGGTCGAGGAGAACGGCTACTTTTACGCGCGCGGCGCATCGGACGACAAGGCGATGGCGGCGGTGTTCGTCGCCAACCTGGCGCGCATGAAGCGCGATGGCTTCGTGCCCAACCGCGACATCATCCTCGCGCTCACTGCCGATGAGGAGATCATCCCCTCCAAATTCAGCGGTGTCGAATACCTCCTGAAACATCATCGTGGCCTGATTGACGCCGCACTGGCCCTCAACGAAGGCGGCATGGGTCTGCTCGACAAGGCGGGTAAACCGGCATATCACGGGATTCAGGCCGGCGAAAAAGTGTTTCAGACCTACCGCCTTGAAGTCACGAACGCGGGCGGCCACAGCGCCCGCCCCTCGAAGGACAACGCGATTTATCACCTCGCCGATGGACTCTCGCGCCTCGGAAAATTTGATTTTCCGTTCAAGCTCAACGACATCACGCGCGCCTACTTCGAGCGTGCTGCCGCGTTGGAGAGCGGACAACTGGCGAGCGACATGCGCGCCATTCTGCGCAACCCACCTGACGCCGACGCTATCGCGCGCCTGACCCAATTGTCCATGTACAACCCGATGTTCCGCACCACCTGTGTCGCCACCATGCTCGACGCGGGGCATGCGACCAACGCCCTGCCACAACGCGCCCGTGCCGTGGTCAACTGCCGCATCCTGCCAGGCGAGGCAGTCGATGAGGTGCGCAATACGCTCGCTCGCGTCATGGACAACAGCAAGATCAGCATCACGCCCGATGGCACGGCAGTGCTGTCGCCGCCACCGCCGCTCACCGCTGACATCATGCAACCAGTCGAAGCCATCACCGCGCAGATGTGGCCGGGCGTGCCGGTGATTCCGGCGATGCTGGTCGCCGCGACCGATGGACGCTTTCTCAACAACGCCGGCATTCCCACCTACGGCATTTCGGGCATGTTCCGCGATGCTGAAGGCAGCGGTGTGCATGGCCTCAACGAACGTTTTCTGGTGAAGTCCTTGTACGAGGGCCAAACCTTTCTTGACCGGCTGGTGCGCGCGCTGTCATCCTGACCAGCCGCGAACTGGTCACGCTCGCGCAGCAGAATGGCCTCACTGGTCTCGCCAACCGCCGCCACCTTGATGCAACCCTGCTCAACGAAATGGCCCGTGCGCAACGCACCGGCGAGCCGCTCCCGGTGGTGCTGTGCGATGTCGATCATTTCAAATTGTTCAACGACCACTACGGCCACCTCGCGGGCGATGACTGTCTCAAAAAGAGGGGCGCCACGCAGCACTCGGTGTGCAAGCGCCCCACCGATCTGATGCCGGTGGCGCCGGCGATGGAGACTGCGCGGCCGGGGCTGCATTTGCGGGATTGGTATGTTCGCTCGGTGATGACGCATGCCGAGTACGACAAGCGGGAGTCATGATGGGTGCTTTGGATATTGACGCAGTCACCAGCTACTACAAGGCGCTGTCAAAACTTGTGCCGCTAAAAGCGATCACCCGTGAGACTGATTACCGCAAGGCAGTTGCCTCGCTGGAGCAGTTGCTCGACGCGGGCGGAGCCAACGAGCGCCACCCGCTGGCAGGTCTGGT
>JANLTL010000562.1:0-17736 GCA_031362905.1 Burkholderiales bacterium
GTTCATCGCGGCGGCGCAAGGTGGGGTCGCCACCGGTGACTTGCACATCGGTAAGCGCGCCGTAATGGGCCGCGATCATGTCAATGCGGCGGAACACTTCTTCGAGCGGGATGTCCTTGAGCGCTTCCGAACTCTCCGACAAATAGCACAGGGTGCAGTCCAGGTTGCAGCGCTGCGTGATTTCAAGCGCGACGCAACCAATCGCCCAGCGCTGACCCATCTGCTGGCCCGGCAGCCACTGCCCGTTCTGCTCCATGCGGCGGCGGGCGAGCACCAGCGGCGGTGGCCCGCTGGCATCGAGCGCGAACGGCTGGTGCGCTGCGATCTGGCCGCGCGACATGCAAGCGGTCATGCCATCAACGCGCGACGACCGCCTCGGCAATCCCGGCCAGCGCCTTTCGCAGGTTTTCCGCTGCGGGACAAGCCGGCGCACCATGGCGCTGCGCCAGCCAGACCGGATCGTTGTAGCTGATCCATACCTGCGCGCTGGCATCTTCGCTCACCAAAGCCTTGAGAGGCAAGTCGATGCCGGCTGATTGTGCACACTCCATCAACGGCGTGCCACCTTGCGGATTGCCGAAGATCAACAACTCGGTGGGCCGCAAGGTCTTGCCGATCTTCGCAGCCCCAGCGGCGTGGTCGATGCGGGCGAATACGTTGAGGCCGCGCTGTTTTACGACCTCCTCCAGCTTGCCCATCGTCTCCTTGGCGCTGTGCGGGCTTTTGACGGCGATCACCCCATCTGCGGCACTGGTCAGCGCAGCCACACCAAACAGGCCAATGCCCACGAGCGTACGAATCGTCATGCGGTCTCCTCCGATGCTAGTCCAACGCACTCATACGTGCGCACTGCGCGCATGGATGCAACGGCGCTGAAACACGCTCCTGATAAGGCTCTTCAGGCAGGGACGATTGATTCGATGGGCTGACGACCGAGTGACGCGCGAAGTGCCCTGCGCGCGCATGCGTGCAGAGACATCGCCCTCAGATGTAAAATGTTGTGATGCAACACCAAGCCTCGGCTCTTCACCAAGGCGTTTGGGTTGCGCCCATGTTCCCCTTCGCGCTGCGCGCCTATCTTCTACCACGCTCCCCATCCGGTCATGGCCTCCCAACTTTTCGCTCGCGTTGAACTCCTTCCCAAAGACCCGATCCTCGGCGTCACTGAAGCGTTTGTCGCTGACAAGAATCCGAAGAAAGTCAATCTTGGGGTCGGCGTCTACAACGACGACAGCGGCAAATTGCCCCTGCTCGCGTGCGTCAAAGCTGCAGAAGAAGAAATGGCCAAATCGCTGGGACCGCGCGGCTACTTGCCGATCGATGGCCTCGCCGCCTACGACAATGCCGTGCGCGACCTGGTGTTTGGTGCCGATAGTGACGTGGTGAAAAATGGCCGCGCCGTGACGGTCCAAGGGCTTGGCGGCACTGGTGGCCTCAAGATTGGCGCTGACTTTCTGAAACGTATCAACCCTGATGCCGAGGTCTGGATCAGCGATCCTTCCTGGGAGAATCACCGCGCATTGTTCGAAGGTGCCGGTTTTACCGTCAAGACCTATCCTTATTACGACGCGGCGAAGAAGGATGTCAATTTTTCGGCCATGTTGGCTGCACTGCAAGGTGCCAAGGCCGGCACCATCGTCGTCCTGCATGCCTGCTGCCACAATCCGACCGGTTATGACATCAACGCGGCCCAGTGGGCGCAAGTGATTGAGGCGGTGCGGGCCCGCGATCTCGTACCATTTCTCGATATCGCCTATCAGGGCTTTGCCGAAAGCATCGAAGCCGACGGTGCCGCCGTACGTGCCTTCGCCGCGACCCCTGGCCCGCTGCTGGTGTCCAGTTCCTTTTCCAAGTCTTTTTCGCTCTATGGCGAGCGCGTCGGCGCCCTCTCTGCCGTGGGCACCAACACTGAAGAAGGCGTGCGCCTGTTGTCGCAGTTGAAGCGTATTGTGCGCACCAACTATTCGAACCCGCCTACGCATGGCGGCAAGATCGTGGTCACCGTCCTGGGCAACCCGGCCCTGCGCAAGATGTGGGAAGACGAATTGGCGGAGATGCGCGAGCGCATCAAGGCGATGCGTGTCAAGCTGGTGCAGAGTATCGAGGCACGGGTGCCCGGCGCCAACTTCCAGTTCATCATCCGCCAGCGTGGCATGTTTTCCTACTCGGGCCTCACGCGTGAGCAGGTTCTGCGATTGCGCGACGAGTATTCGATTTACGCCATCGAAAGCGGCCGCATCTGCGTGGCAGCGATCAACACCAAAAACATTGACTACATCGCAGACGCCATCGCGGCCGTGATCAGGTAGGCAGCGCAGATCGATCGACGGATCAGGCTTCTCACGCGACAGTCGAGCGGCCCTGGATCACGCCGAGCCCGCTCCGGCAGGTGCTTTACTTGCCGAACATTTTTCCGATCTTGTCGCCGACGCTCGAGCCGATCGAAGTACCGACCCCCGGCAGCAGCACACTGCCAATGACCGCGCCGGCCATACTGCCTTTGGTCGGCAGCAACACCGGCGAATCAAGCGTGCCACTGACCGCAAGCGGCACCCCCACCAGACCTGCCGTACCCTTGACTTCGGTATCGATACGCCCCGCCAGCTGCTTTGACGCGCTGATATCCACGTTGCCTTGCGCCTTCAGCACGCCGGAGCTGATCTGCACATTTTGCAGTTTGACCGCGCGGCCCTGCAACCTTACGACGCCTGTCAATTGATCGAACCGGGTGCTGCCGCCCGCTGCACCGGACTTGAGCAGGCTCTGCGCGGCAGAGGCGAGATCAAATCCATGCAACATGCCATCGCGCACCTCAAAAGCGATCTCCGCCTGCAATGCGTCCATCAACCCCGCCGGCTTGGCTGCCTGCGCGCGGAACGGGCCGGCCGCGTCCAGCTTGCCTGACAAGGCCGATTGGATCTTGAGTGACTGTGTCAGCGCCGCAACGTCGATGCCATTGGTCTTGATTTCCCCTGACCCACGCCATCCCTTTTGCCACATCAAGTCGGCCTTCCCTGTAGCGGTGCCCCCGTAGAGCGTGGCAGAGAGGCTGCCCAGGTCAAGTTTCTCGCCGGTGACGCGGCCCCTCGCCTGCAGGCGCTCAAAACGCAAGGGGGGCCCCAGCGGCATTTGCCAATTGCTCGCATCAATGACGAGTTTCCATCCGCCGGCATCCGGCTCAACAGACAGCTTTGCCTTGCCGTCCTGTGTCGATATCTTTGCCATTTTCAGCCCGAGCGCGGGATTAGCGTCCATCTCCACGTCAGCATCGAGCGCCGGCAACGTACCGGAGGCAAGTTCGACCTGCACCTGGCGTGCGCGTATATGCTCAAGAGCCACCGCGCCAGCACCCTGTGGCTTGCTGGCAACGGCCTGCAACAACTCTGTACCTTTGGGCGTGACCCTCACCTGATCGAGCTCGATGCTGCGCAGCGCCGGTGCCGCCGAGAGGAGCGACAACAACCGTGGATAGACCGAAATTCGCTGGACTGCGACCGCCCCGTTCGCCACCGACAGATCGCGCACGACGACATGGGGAAGGGGAAGCAGCGTGACCTGCAACGCGCCAATCCGCACCGGCGCGCCCAGCCGCAACGAGGCCTCGGATTCGACGCGTGCGAGCCAGGCAGACGACGGAATCAGCCAGGGCGCAGCCAGTATGGCGCCGACCAGCACCGCAACGGCAAGCATCCATTTGGCACTGCGGGCACTGCGACTCACATCAACCCTCGCAGGATTACTGATCCGGGGAGCCAAGCATACTCCAGACGCCCCGGTTGCCCGCTCCCTGGCATTCAAATGGTGCATTGCAACCCGTTTCCGTTTATAATCAGTGGCTGTCCTGTCTGCCTTTATTCGCGAATCGAATTCGTTTCCGCGGAAATTCGCGAATAAGCGTAGCGGGCAAACCTTCTGACGAAGCATTTCGTTAAATCCGTTGGTCCCTCATTGCAAAGGAAATCCCATGAAGAAGTCGCTCCTCCTGGCCGCCCTTGTGGCTGCTGCTGTTGCCGCTTGCGGCGAAGAAAAGAAACCTGCTCCGGCTCCGGCTCCCGCCGCTGCTCCGGCTCCGGCTCCGGCTGCTGCTCCGGCACCTGCCCCTGCTGCTGCGCCGGCTCCGGCACCTGCTGCTGATGCTGCCAAGCCCGCTGATGCCCCTAAGGCTGAAGAGAAGAAAGACGGTGCCGCCGCCCCTGCTGCTGCTCCCGCCGCCGCTGCCGCTCCTGCTGCGCCCGCCGCAGCTGCTGCCGGCGCGATGGACAAGGCCAAGGAAATGGGCAAGGAAATGGTCAAGGACGCCGCCAAAGACGCGATGAAGAAGTAATTTTTCACCGCATCATCAAAAAAGCCGGGGAAACCCGGCTTTTTTGTTTTCTGCCTGCTGCGTTCCGCCTGTGCGGCGGTCGCCGTCACAGACTTCGCCAGTCAAACCCATCTTCCTGCCCAGCCACGCCGATCCAGTCTGGCGCACAGCCGAGGGAAGATGCAAGCGCTGCGCGGGCCAAGGCCGGCGTATTGTTCTGCCGGCTCAGGTGTGCGGCCAATACGTGCTGCAGGCCATCGTGCTTGACGGCGGCAAGGAGCGTCGCCGCCTGGTCATTGTCCAGATGTCCATGGCTTCCACCCACCCGCATCTTGAGCGACGGTGGATAGGCGCCGCCAGCGAGCATGCGCGCATCGTGGTTGCATTCGAGTACCAAGCCGTCGCAGCCTGACAGCATGGTAGTGACGTGCGAGGTGACACTGCCCAGATCAGTTAGCACGCCCAGTTTTACGGCGCCGTCGGAAAATGTGAACTGCGCCGGTTCACGCGCATCGTGTGGCACCGGAAAGGGCGTGACCTCAATGCCACCAATCGAGAATGGCGCGTGGTGATCGATCAGCATGACCTCGAACGCGCCGCTATCGTGCGCCGCACGCGCTGTCTCCCCCAACCGTGAGGCCACATAGGTGCCATAGGTCATCCAGACCGGCGTACCGTGTTTGCGCGCGAAACGCGCCACGCCACCAATATGGTCGCCGTGCTCATGGGTCACGATAAGGGCATCAATGTCCCGTGGCGCAAGCCCTGTGCGTTGGAGCCGGGACTCCGCTTCGCGCAGGCCGAAACCGCAATCTAGCATGACGCGCGTGGTAGTCGCGCCCTCAATGGCCTCCACCACGAGAGCATTTCCTTCGCTGCCCGATCCCAGTGAGGCGAAACGCAATTGAGTTAGCTCCGCGCTTGCGGAAGGGGAAATGGCAGGAAAACGTGACGCAATGCCAGTCTCTCAACAACGGCGTCAGATCGGGCCCTCCGTTTTGCTGGCGGGCAAATCACAGCGCCGCTATTTGAGTTGCTCGTGCAAGAGCCCGAGAATGCGCTGCGTGGTGGCAGAATTCTCGGTCGCGCCGCTCTTGGAGAGCACCGCAATCTGGGTCGAGGTGCGCGCATCGCGCACCAGCACCTGATACTGCTCAGCGGTTTTTTCCGGCGTTTTGCGCAGAAGGTCGGTCATCCGGCTAAAAAAACCCTCGGATTTTTTCTCACCTGCGTCCGAATCCGCATAGCGCACAAAATACAGGCCTTTGGCGCGATCACGGTCTTCTACCGTGAAACCAACACGATCGAGTGCAAGGCCAACGCGCCTCCATGCCCGGTCAAATGTATCTTCGATTTCCACCACGCTGTCGGCGCCGGTACGAACCAATTTGGCGCGCTCCGGTGGGCGCACTCCGGCCTCGAGCACCCTCTGCGCGGTCCCATCATCGGTACCCAGGCGCACCATCAGTCGGCGCAAAAAATCGGCCTCCAGCTCGGGGTCAGCCGGACGCGGCTGCCACACGGTCTGCTCGCGCGCCTCAGTCTTGTAAATTTCCATCATGCCTCGATGGCTGATAAAAATGTCGGTCTCGCCGTTCGCATTCGGTTCGAGGCGCGTGCGGAATTTGTCGCGCTCCGGCGTCGAATACAGACCCTCAAAAACACGCCCAATCGTTCGCCGGATAAAATCATTGCCGATCTTCGCGCGATTCTCGGCCCAATCGGTTTCCATCACCCCAGACTCGGGACGTTCGATGTCAAGAATGAATCCGTTCTCCTGCCAGAATTCCTTGACGGTCTGCCATAGCGCTTCGGGCTTCGCCTGCACGACAAGCCAACGCTGGCCACCGGCGCGATCAATGCGCGCATTCTTTACCGCCGGCAGCACTCCCAATGCAGCGGGCAGTGGGCCGCCCTTGGCTTGCGCGCTGGCGGTCGCAGAACGCGGGCGGTCACCCGGCACTGCAAACCGGTCTTCGCGGGTAGGCGCCGTGAGGTCTGGCGGGATCTCCAGTGAAGGCGCTGTGCTCTGCTTGCCTTCACTCTTGTAATCTATCTTGTCCGAAGAGATGAGATTTTGGGTCCAGCTGCACGCTGAGAGTACGAGACAGACCAGCAGCGCCGCGGCTGTGCGCAGCGGCACTGTGCCAAGTGAGGAGCGGAAAAGGTTGCGCATCAGAATGTGATCCCGGCCTGGCGCATTGCATCTTCCAGCGCGGCCACATGTTGTATTGAGAGTGGCGTCATCGGCAGGCGCAGCGCGCCTCCGGCCAGACCCATGCGTGCCACCACCCATTTAACCGGGATCGGGTTGGCTTCGAGGAACAGGCGTTGATGCAGCGGCAACAGTTTGTTGTTGAGTTCGCGGGCGGCAGCCACTTCGCCCTTCAAGCCGGCGGCGATCATTTGGTGCATCAGTTTGGGCGCCACATTGGCTGTCACTGAAATCGTGCCGTGTCCGCCCAGCAGCGTGAATGCGAGCGCGGTGCCATCACAACCGGACAACATTGCGAAATCAGATTGGCCAGCGCGGGCGAGATCACGAAACAAATGTGTTGCGCGCTCGATGTTGTCAGTTGCGTCCTTGAGACCGACGATACCCGGCACCTGTGCGGCGCGCAATACGGTGTCATGGCTCATGTCTGCCACCGTGCGGCCAGGCACGTTGTACATCAGCATCGGCAAGTCAACCGCTTCGGCCTGCGCCTTGAAATGCTGGTAGAGGCCCTCCTGGGTGGGACGGTTGTAGTACGGCACCACAGACAGACAGCCATCCGCACCGACCGATTTCGCGTAGCGCATCAATTCAATCGCCTCCACGGTGGAATTGGCGCCGGTACCGGCAATGACCGGAATGCGCTTGGCCACCTGCTTGACCGTGGTCTCGATCAGCAGACAGTGCTCGTCGTGATTGACGGTTGGCGACTCGCCTGTGGTGCCGACGACGACAATGCCGTCGGTGCCCTCGGCCACATGCCAGTCAATCAGACGTTTCAAGGCCGGCACGTCAAGCGCACCGTCGTCCTGCATGGGCGTGACTATCGCCACCAGACTGCCTTTGAACATGACCATCAACACACCTTGAAAAATGGCTGCGGCCCGGATTGCCGCAGAGCGCAGAATTTTACTCCAAGCACCCTGCGGTCGGCCATTCCGGAAGCCTCTGCCCCGATGCGTGCAGCGGCGGCCGCGCCGCACAAATGCGCTGGATCATCGCCGGAGAGGGCTGTGCGCGAAATCCATCCTCGAAGGCGATGATCTGCAATCCTGCAGCCTGTGCAAACGCCAGCAATTCACCAGACTGCAACAGGAACGCCGGATTCGACGGCTTGCCATAGGACTCGTTGCCCGCACGGAAAGTTTCGTAGATCAACACCGCACCGGGCGCAAGCGTGGCCGCAAGCGACGACAGCAGGGGCCGATGGAGATAATTGGTTACCACAATGGCGTCGAAGTTGCGGCCCGCATAGGGCCAGGCGCCGTCTTCGAGATCGGCGCAGCGTGTGGTGATACCCGGCACAGCGCTCAACGTGGCGAGGGCTGCGGCATCGCGATCCACCGCTTCGACCACATGGCCACGTGCGACCAAGAAGCGTGCATGCCGCCCGCCGCCGCAGGCGACGTCCAGCACGCTGCCACCCTCTCGAATCGCACCAGCCCAACGCAGAACCCACGTGGAAACCGTTGGTGCATGCGGATGTGCGCTCGACGGTGCGGAAGACGCGCTCTGGGAGCCAGTTTGAGAGCCGCTCAAAACGAGGACCCCGGTTGTTCCAGGAAGGCGATCTCCTCCAGCGTCGAAGCGCGACCCAGAATCGCATTGCGGTGGGGAAAGCGCCCGAAGCGGCGCACAATCTCGCGGTGCTTGTGCGCCCACTCGGCCAACCCCTTGGTCGCCGGCTCGGCTTCGAGCCGTTCAAACAGGCGCACCGACTCGTCCTGATCGGCCAGCACTTCGCTATGCTCATACGGCAGATAAACAAAGCTGCGCATCACCGGCAGCAAGGCGGAGTCTGCCTCTCGCGCCACCAGACTTTTTGCCAGACTCAGTGCCGCCGCGTCGCAGGCGAATGACGCTGCCGCACCTCGATACAAGTTGCGCGAGAACTGGTCGAGCACAATGATCAGCGCGAGCTGCGAGGCGGGATCGCCTTCCCACGCTGCAAGGTGTCCTGCCGCCGCTTCTGCGTGCAACGCGCCGAAGCGGGCACGCAACGTCTCGTCAAATGCGGCATCTTTCTTGAACCACATGGCGCGGCTGTGGCCGCGTTCCATTGACCCGGGTGCACCAAACCAAAAGTCGATAATCGTTTCAGGTGTCACGCTACAATCAATCCATAAAATTTTCGAGAGTCACGAATTATGCCTTCGCCGCTGTTCGACCTCCATGGCAAGACTGCTCTCATCACCGGAAGCACCAAAGGCATCGGCAAGGCCATCGCCTTTCATCTTGCCAAGGCCGGTGCCAAGGTAGTGATCTCCAGCCGCAAGGCGGAGGCGTGCGACGCGGTCAAAAAAGAGTTTGACGCCGCCGGCCTCGATGCGATCTCCCTGCCCTGCAACATCGCGCGCCCGGAGGAAGTCGAGGCGCTGGTGCAGAAAACCATGGCTGCCTTCGGCAAGATCGACATCCTGGTCTGCAATGCCGCGACCAACCCGGTCTATGGCCCCACCGCCAGCGCATCTTCCGAAGCCTTTGACAAGATCATGGGCACCAATATCAAGAGCGTGTGGAGCCTGTGCAATCAGGTGATCCCGCAAATGGCTGCGCGCAGGGACGGCGCAGTGATTTTGGTGTCGTCGATCGCCGGGCAGCGCGGCAATGGCGTGATCGGCCTGTATGGCATCTCAAAGGCTGCGGACTCGGCCCTGGTACGCAATCTCGCCGTCGAATGGGGACCGTCCAACATTCGCGTCAACGCGATTGCACCAGGGTTGGTCAAGACCGACTTTGCCCGCGCGCTGTGGGAGGATGACAAAAATCGCGCCGCGCGCGAAGCGCAGACCCCGCTGCGCCGCCTCGGTGAACCAGACGACATCGCCGGCCTCGCCGTGTTGCTCGCCGGGCCGGGTGGTGCGTTTATTACCGGCCAGACCTTCGTCGCCGACGGCGGCGTCACCATCGCTTAAATCCTGCCGCGAGCGCGCCGAACGCGACTATCCTGCGACTATCCCTCGACCGTCCCGCGACTGACTCCACGCCTCATCCTCCACTCGCACCCTCCAACCTTCGTTCCAACAGCGATCCACGAGAATGGACTCCTCGCTTGCTATTGCTGCGCTGCTAGTCGCCGGCCTCTTCGGCGCGCTGTTGCGCGCGCACATCAAGCTGCGACGCCTTGAAGCGCCGATGCGCCTGTCGCGCGAGAGGGAACGCGCTGGCTGGCAGCCACTGCCGCAGGCGTGGATGCCCAATCTCACCGAGATCACCATTGCTTCGCACGATATGTTCTGGGAAACCGGCCCACAACACGCCTATGTCAACTTCATCAAGCGCGAAGGTGCATTCAGCGGCTTTGACCTGTCGGATCTAAGCGGCAAGGCACCTTGGGAGATACCCGCCACCGGGGTATCGGCTGCAGAGTGGGACACGCTCAAGGCCAGCATGGACGCGCGTGCGCCGTTTCACCATTTTGTGGTCGGCCGCGTTGACGCCGGCGGGCGCCTGCGCTATGGCAGCATGAGTGGTGTCCCGGTGTTCGATGCAAGCGGCGGATTCCTCGGCTATCGCGGCGCCAGCCGCGACGTCACTGCCGAGCGCCAGGCGCAGATGCAATTGCAGGTACAAGGGGACATCATGCGCATCCTGGCCAGCAACGCGCGCCTGTCCGAGGCCATGCCCGCCCTGCTCGAGGCGGTGTGCCGCCCGCTGGAATGGCGTTATGGCGCACGCTGGATGCGTGATACGCGGGACGATTGCTTTGTCTGCGGCGAAATCTGGGCCATGTCGGGTGCACAGCCCCTGGTGGATGCCTCCAAGAAAACGCGCGTACCCGCAGATAGCGCCGACCTTCTGGCGCGCGCCTGGGCCAACGCCCACCTCACCTGGGACAGCCGTGTATCCAACCAACCCGACACTCTGCGCCGCGAAGCCGCCATCGCTGCTGGCCTCGGTGCGGCTTTCGCCCTTCCAATCATGGTGCAAGGCGACATCGTTTGCATGCTCGAATTTTTCGGCCCGCGCGAGCAACTCCACGATGGTTTCATCGATGGCATCGGCAACACACTCAATCACCAGATTGCGTTGTTCTGGCTGCGTCGCGAGGCCGAGGCGCGCCTGACCTACGCCGCCACTCATGACACCCTCACCGGTTTGCGCAACCGCAACGCGTTTCAGGCTGAACTCGACAAGTCCCTGGCACGCTCGGCGCGCAACGGCTGGCGAGTAGCGGTGTTGTTCATCGATCTCGACGGTTTCAAGAATGTCAACGACACGCTCGGCCACGCCGCCGGTGACCTTGTGCTGACCGAGGCTGCGCGGCGTTTCAAGTCAGTACTTCGTGCCAGCGACACCATTGCGCGCCTCGGCGGCGACGAATTTGTGGTCGTACTCGAGCAGGCGGGAGACGATGGTGATGTCGCCGAGGTGGCCAACAAGCTGGTGCTGACGCTGGATGCACCGTTCGACGGACTCGAGAGCGACGTCCGCGTCAGCGCCAGTATTGGCATGGCAATCTGTCCGGCCGATGCGCGCGACCCCGACCAACTGTTGCAATGCGCCGACCAGGCCATGTACAAAGCCAAAGAATCGAGTGGCTCGCGCGTCGCGTTTTATCGACCACCGGCAGGTCAGCAGCCGGCGCTGGACCGCTCTGAAGAGACTCTGATGGCCGAGGCGGTGCGCCGGGAAATTGATGCGGCGTGGCGACCCGAAGGCACGCCGCCAGATGGCGACATGCCGCGGGGCGACGCCACGCCGGTTGATTCGAAGGGCGTCCCCAGCTAGCGTCTGCGCACTAGCGGTCGATGATGGCAGTGCCGATCATGGCGTCGCGCGTCACGCGTGCCGCCAATTGTGTCTCGTTCATGCCCAGCGTGTTCGCCGGCCGCATCGGCAGCACCAGATAGCGCATGTCGGCGGTGGAGTCGTGCACACGGATCGCTACATCGTCCGGCACCGCCGTACCGAATTCGGCGAGCACGCGGCGCGGCTCGCGCACCACGCGCGAGCGGTATTCGCGGCTCTTGTACCAGTCAGGCGGCAGGCCAAGCAGCACGCGCGGGTAACACGAGCACAGTGTACAGACGATCACGTTGTGAGTACCCGGCGTGTTTTCGACCACCACCAGCTTGAGCGGCCCGACTTCAAGACCAAGTTCTTCGCAGGCGCCAGCGCCCTCGGCGAGCAGACGCTCGCGGTAAGCATCATCAGTCCACGCCCGTGCCACCACCTGCGCACCGCGCGCCGGGGTGCGCGCGTCCATGGCTTCGATCTGTTCGCGCGCCTCGGCCAGCGTGAACACAGCTTTTTCGATCAACAGCTCACGGACGGCAATTTCCATGGTCCGGTAGTACGAGACCGACTCTTCGTCATCACGAAAATGGCTGTGATCGTGGGCTGCTTCACCCGCCGGGTTGCTGCCCGCCAGATTGACATCGCTGTTCATGACACGCGTTCTCCCGCATCCACCGGCTCGAGCCAGTGCTGATAGACTTCAACTTCAATCACATCCCGCGCTGCAGCGTCGCCCCACAACTCGAGCGCAGTAAAGCGCACCCGATACAGAGGTTGGGCCGGCAGGCCATCCCGGTTATAAGCAAGCTCTTCCGGGTTGGCGAAGGCGCCGCACAATCGTTCGACCACGCCGGTCTTGCCACGGCAATAATGTGGTGTGCGCACGTGGCCCGGCGGAAACGCGATCCGCACACGCACTAGATCGCCGGCGCTGAACTGCGGCGGTACGCGCGGCTTGCGCGCCTGTGCGGTAGCCCCAGCCCTGCTCGCTGCGGTAATCGTTAGGCCGTCTGAGACAGACTGAAGCGCGGACATCAGCATTTTCCCTCTTCGGGCAGGGCGCCGCGCGCCTTCACCGCTTCCATCTTGCGGCCCAGTTCGTCGAGCGTGATCACGCCACGCTGAATCAAAGTCTGGCAAATCGCATGCATCCAGCGCTCGTAGTAGCTCATGCGATCGTAGGCGTCGGGCCCCAAGGTCTCGATATTGCGGCGCAACTCATCGACCTTGAGCAACTGGCGATCCTTGTGCGAGAGCAGCATCATCAGCGCATCCACGCGCTTCTCCCACGGCTCGTAGGTGTGCTCGCGGGGGACGATTTTGCCGGCGGCAAGGCCGCCCATGTCGTGATTGGAACGCATCAAACTGGCCACATCAGAAATGGAAACATGATCTTACCGCGCCGTCGCGACAAGCAACCCGGTCTGGGCGGCGCCGGTTTTTCCTGGCAGGCGCCACTTACTCGAATACCAGCAGGTCAATCATCGGCGGCCTGAACAGCCGCAGTGGCAGCGCAGTCTCCCCCAGCCCGCTGGTCACGAATACGGGCGGTGCCACCGGCGTGGCCGGCGCGTGCAGCCCCACATCAAACGGCCCGCGCACCGGCAACACCTTCTGGTACAGGTAGGGAATGCGGCTCGTGCCTGCGTTCCATCCTCGCACAGGCCTTCCAGCGCGGCGCGGACCGGCCGGCCTTTGCGCAGGCGCTCGGGGCCAGGGGCTGAAGGCCGATGCTCGCACATCCGGCCGGGTGAGTCAGACAGCGCATCGCACAGGACATCGCGCGCACGCTGCTTCTGCACCAGCAAAGCTTCAACCACCAGCCCGGAGCGTCCGCACCGGGCCTCGCTCGCTTGTTCCGCGCGAGCTTATGCGGCGCCAAGCGCCAACAGCATGACCACGAAACCAGAGGCGAGCGCCGTGCCTATGCCTGCCGCGGCTGCCAGGCCGACGGTGTGAAACATGTCCACCGCCAGATCCATATCCTCAATCGGTTGGGTCGGCTGTGGCACATCGGCGTGGGCAAATTTGTCGAGAGGCATGATGTTCTCCTTGAAGTAGCGGACGGTGAAGGCATGCTGCGCGCCGGCTGCGGCAGTGCAATTGCGCCTTTGCGGATGCGGCAGCGATCAAATCTGGCGAAAAAATGAAATTCGCCTGCCAGGCGCGCCTTGCATGATTGGCTGGGCTATATTCGCCGCCACTCTCCGATTCCCGCTTTCCGCTTTCCGCTTTCCACTTTCCGATTCCCGATTCCCGATTCCCGACCACCTTCCCGCTACCACACTGACCGGAGCACCCATGGCCAAACGCATTGCCCTCATCGAAGACGACGCCGCGATCCGCGCCAACTACGCCGACGCGATCAAGAAGCACGGCTACGAGATTGCCGCCTACGCCTCGCGCCCGGAAGCTTCGAACGCGTTCAAGCTGCGCCTGCCGGAGCTTGCGATCATCGACATCGGGCTCGGCAGCGAGCCTGATGGCGGCTTCACCCTGTGCCGCGAGTTGCGCGCCCAGTCCGCCACCCTGCCAATCATCTTCCTGACAGCGCGCGATTCCGATTTCGACGTGGTCTCCGGCCTGCGCCTCGGTGCCGATGATTACCTTACGAAGGACATTTCGCTGCCGCACCTGATGGCGCGCATCGCGGCCTTGTTTCGGCGTGCCGACCTGGCCAACGAACCGAAGTCGCAGGAGGAAATTCTCGATCGCGGGCCATTGCGCCTCGACCTCAAGCGCTTTTTGGCCACCTGGAACGAACGCGAAGTGGATCTGACCCTGACCGAATTCTGGATGGTGCACTCGATGGCCAAGTTTCCCGGTCATGTCAAGAACCGCGACCAGCTGATGGGCGAAGCCAAGATCGTGGTCGACGACGGCACCATTACCTCGCACATCAAGCGCATGCGCAAGAAATTCATTGCCGTCGATGACGCATTCGACTCCATCGACACGGTGTATGGCATGGGCTATCGCTGGCGCGCGGCGTCCTGAGGGTGCTGTCCACCGCTGCGCCTGCTACTCTTGCCCCATGTTGCGTATCGGCCTCAAGGCAAAACTTCTGTTGGTCACTCTCTCACTCGCCGCGATCCCGTTGGTGGGCATCGGCTACGTGCGCGAGATGGAAGCCTTGCTGATCGAGCAGCAGGAAGCCAATCTTCTCGCCGCCGCGCGCGCCATCGCCACTGCGCTCAACGAGCGGCCCGCGCTGCTCAAACTCAAACCGCCAGACCCGGTACTGCGGCGCGAAAAAGAAGACGCGATCAACACCATGTTGAACGCTGGCGCGACCGCCACGGGAGAAGCGCAGGTTAGCAACGACGCCCCGCCGCAAACCGCGGCACAGATCATCGCCACCGAAGCGAGCGCGGATCCGCGTGCGGTCAGTGACGAAGTCGAGAACATCGTCGCCTCGCTAAACCGCCGGGGCACGCGGGTGTGGATGATCGACAAGCGCTTTGCCCTGCTCGCGCTAGCCGGCACCCTCAAAAGCGCAACAGGCCGCCGCCCGGAAACCATTGGTGCAGGCGGATCAGGGCGTACCGATGCCAGAAAACCCTTGGCGGACAACGCTTCTGGCCCATCGACCTGGTGGGAAAAGACAGAAGACTGGCTGCTGCGCCCGCTTTACCAGCGTCTCCTGACGCGCCCGACTGAAGACTTCGACGATGCCCTGCCCGAAGACGCCATCGTCAGCGGCAGCGAAGTGACGCGCGCCCTCGCCGGCAACGGCGCCACGCGCTGGCGCGCCACGCCCGACAACCGCGCGCGCATCCTTTCTGCCGCGCATCCGGTGTGGGCCGGCAACGAAGTCGTGGCGGCCGTGGTGGTCGAAGAGAGCGGCAATGCGATTGCCTCGTTCACCTCGCGTGCACTGGAAAAACTCATCACCGCCACCCTCGCCGTATTCGTGCTGGTCGCCGGCGTGATGCTGCTGTTCGCCACCCGTCTCGCCGGGCGCGTGCGCCGTTTGCGTGATGAAGCCGAGTCGGCGATCGACGCGCAGGGGCGCGTGCGTGCGCTGACGGCGGGTTCGACTGCCAGTGACGAAATCGGCGACCTGTCGCGCAGTTTCTCGCAACTGCTGGAGCGCCTCGCGCAGTATCACGACTATCTCGAAAATCTTGGCGCGCGCATTACCCACGAATTCCGCACGCCGGTCACAGTGGTGCGCTCGTCGCTCGACAACCTGGCGATGCAACCCCTGCCGGACGAGGCGCGCGACTACATGCAGCGCGCCAATGAGGGCTTGAAGCGTCTCGACAATCTGATTTCACGAATGGGCGAGGCGCGGCGTATCGAGCAAAGCCTGCGTGATGGTGAGCGCAGCAGTTACGACATACGCACGGTGATCAACGGTTGCATCGAGGGCTACCGCTCGGCCGCACCGCAGCAAGTGTTCGACGCACATATCGCGCCGGACGCGCTGCTGGTGAGTGGTTCACCCGATCTGCTCGCGCAGGCCTTCGACAAGCTGATCGCCAATGCCATGAGTTTTGCGCTGCCTGGATCCGTCATCGTGATCTCTTTGCAGCCCATCGATGCAGAGGCGGTGCTCGAGGTTGGCAACGACGGGCCGCTGCTGCCGGATGGACCGGCGCTGCGCCTGTTTGATTCGATGGTGTCGATACGCGCGGACGACGCTTCGGCCACCGAGCCTCACCTCGGGCTGGGTCTCTATGTGGTGCGCCTGGTGGCGCAGTTCCATCATGGCAGCGCTGCGGCGCGCAATCGTGCCGATGAAAGCGGGGTGGTGTTCAGTGTGCGACTGCCGCTTGTGGTGTAGTGCTGTCCAGTGTCTACCTCGGGCATGTCGTGCCAATGCAGAGCCGCACTGCGCCCACGCAGGCTTGAGTGGCGCTGTGCATCCGCGCGACTGGCGCGCAGCTATTTCTTCGCCGGCACCACGTAGAGATACAAAATTCCCTTGTCGCTGCCATTGACCGCCTGCTTCATCGGTTCGTGAATTTCGCGCACTTCCTGGGGTGTCCAATCGGGAAAAGCATAATCGTGCGCGACGATGCGCGTGCCGGGCTTGAGTTCGGCAAGCAATTTTTCCTTGAGGCGTGGCAAGGCGCGCGGGAGCAGATAGACCGTGACCACGGTGGCACCGGAAGTATCGAAAGTCCACAAGTCCTGGCTGACAAACTTCGCACGCGCCGCGACGCCTTCCTTCTGCGCCGCTTCGTTGGCCATCGTGACTAGGAGCGTGTCGATGTCCACACCGATGCCGCTCGCCCCCATGCGCATGGCCGCCGTGCGCACGATGCGGCCATCGCCGGAACCAAGATCGAGCACGTGATCCTTAGCGGTTACACCGCCCATCTCGAGCATGGCATCGACAATCGATTGCGGCGTAGGTACATACAGGCCCGCATCCGCAGTTTGCGCCAACGCCGGCATGCAAAACAGGGTTGCCACCGAAAAGATCATCATCCACTTGCGCATCGGTTTTCTCCAGTGCATGGCAGTTGTCGTGTGTAATGGCGCGTCTTCCACCAAACCTGACTTCGCCATGGCGCCGTTTGAGCATCCCTTCCCAAGCGCGACGCCATTGTCGCCGATGGCATGAGCACCGTCCCCCCGCGCAAGCTTGGACCTCTGGCGGGGCTCGTCCCGTTCCTCACACCGTATCGCGGCACCCTGCTGCTCGCCCTGCTCGCGCTGCTAATCGCGGCCGCTGCATCGCTGGTGCTGCCGGTCGCGGTAAGGCAGATGATCGATCAGGGCTTCTCGCGCTCGAACGCCGAGCACATTGACCGCTATTTCCTCCTGCTATTTGGCGTCGCCACCGTGCTCGGGCTATTCACTGCAGCGCGCTTTTACCTGGTGTCGTGGCTGGGCGAGCGTGTGGTGGCGGATATCCGCAGCGCGGTGTACCGGCACATCATTCACATGAGTCCGGCATTTTTCGAAACCACCCGCACCGGCGAAGTCTTGTCGCGCCTCACCACTGACACCACGCTAATTCAGACCGTCGTTGGCACCAGCATGTCGATGGCCTTGCGCAGCATCGTGATGCTGGCCGGCGGCCTGGTGATGATGGCGGTGACCAGCCCGCGCCTGACCGGCTTTACGCTGGCGTTGCTGCTGTCTGTGATCCTGCCGATCATTTTGTTTGGCCGTCAGGTGCGCAAGCTGTCGCGTGCGAGCCAGGATCGCGTCGCCGACTCGTCCGCCCTCGCCGGCGAAAAACTCAACGCCGTACCGACCCTGCAGGCGTTTACGCAGGAAGCGCAAGAGAGCGAGCGTTTTGCGCAATCGGTTGAGTCCGCTTTCGATACGGCACGCCGGCGCATCCGCGCGCGCGCCAGCCTGACCGCCATCATCATCGTGATGGTGTTCGGCGCCATCGTACTGGTGTTGTGGCAGGGCGCGCGCTCGGTGCTCGAAGGCAGCATGACCGCCGGGGTGCTCAGTCAGTTCGTGCTCTATGCCGTGCTGGTCGCAACCAGTATTGGCGCATTGTCAGAGG
>JANLTL010000704.1:0-20710 GCA_031362905.1 Burkholderiales bacterium
GGATGATCTCTTCCGGGGCCTTGTCGCCATTGAGCATGTAGGTGTTGGTCATGCGCGGCATCGGCACGTGGGCGAAGGATTCGCGCCGGCCGTTGCCGGTAGGCGCCACCTTCATCAGGCGCGCGTTCATCGCATCCTGCAGGTAGCCCTTGAGGATGCCGTCTTCAATCAGCGTGGTGCATTGGGTGCGGTTACCTTCATCATCCACATTGAGTGAACCGCGCCGGTCCTTGATGGTGCCGTCGTCGACCACCGTCACGCCCTTGGCCGCGACGCGTTGTCCGACCCGGCCCGAGAAGGCCGACGAGCCCTTGCGGTTGAAGTCGCCCTCCAAACCGTGGCCGATCGCTTCGTGCAGCAGGATGCCGGGCCAGCCGTTGCCCAGTACCACCGTCATGGTGCCGGCAGGTGCAGCATCCGCGTTCAGGTTTGTCAGTGCAGCATGCACGGCTTGTTGGGCATACTCTTTCAACTGGGCATCGGTGAAATAGGCGTAACCGAATCGCCCGCCGCCGCCCGAGGAACCGGTCTCGCGGCGTCCGTCCTGCTCGACCACCACGGTGAGCGAGCAGCGCACCAGCGGGCGCACGTCGGCGGCGACAACACCATCGCCGCGCGCGACCATGATAACTTCATAGGTGCCACCGAGCGAAGCCATCACCTGCACCACGCGCGGGTCGATGGCGCGGGCCATCTTTTCGGCGCGTTCGAGCAGCTTGACCTTGGCGTCGGCATCGAGGGTGCCGAGCGGGTCTTGTGGCACATAGAGCTTGCGCGCGGCGCCCTTGCCCGACTTGATCGCGCGTGATTGCCCCTGGCGCGCTATCGCGGCGGTGGCGCCGGCCGCATCACGCAGCGCTTGCAAGGAAATATCGTCGGAGTAGGCGAACGCAGTCTTGTCGCCACTCACCGCGCGCACGCCGACACCTTCTTCGATGTTGAAGCTGCCGCTCTTGACGATACCTTCTTCAAGACTCCAGCCTTCCGAGCGGGCGTACTGAAAGTACAGGTCAGCGTAGTCGATCTTGCGCGTGAACATTGAATCGAGTACGCTGCGCACGTCGGACTGCGTCAGGTTGTAGGGGGTGAGGAGTTGCGCCTCGGCGAGAGCCAGGGCGCTGATGTCGGGAGAAGCGATTTGCATGGCGGGCCAATCAGAGGGGGAAAACGGAAACACTGAAGCGAGGGAAACAGGGATGAATTGTAGTGTGCGCTGCTGTGCCAAGGCGACTGCGGCAGCCGGCCGCCCAGGTGAAGACCGCAGGTCCTGTGCAAGCGCCGGCAAAGGTTCCGCGCAAGCGCCGGCGCAGGTCCCGCGCAAGCGCCGGGATAGGGCGCAACACCGCGCTATAGCGTGCGATGCGCCAGAGCTGGCAGCGCTGCGCGATGCTGCGCGATCAGGTCGAGATCAATCTCACCGATGACCACGCCTGCGCCGTCATCGGCTTTCTCGGCAATCACCTCGCCCCAGGGGTCGATCAGCATGCTGTGGCCGTGGGTGCGCCGTCCGCTGCTGTGCTTGCCGCCTTGCGCGGGCGCCAACACGTAAGCCAGATTTTCAATCGCGCGCGCCCTCAAGAGCGGCTCCCAGTGCGCTTTTCCGGTCGTCGCCGTAAATGCGGATGGCACGAAAATCACGTCGCAAGGCGCCGCTTTGGGCGACAGCGCGCGATACATCTCCGGAAAGCGCAGGTCGTAACACACCGACAAGCCGAGCCTGCCAAACGGCGAATCAAGAGCCACTGGCGCATTGCTGCCATGGCGGATGGTGCGTGCTTCGTCAAACTGCTCGACGCGCCCGTCTTCGTGCGTCTTGCGAAAGCCGAACAAATGAATCTTGTCGTAGCGCGCAACGCAAGTGCCGCCGTCATCGAACACGAGAGAGGTATTGAGGATTTTTTCACTTGAGCCGCAGTCAATCGGGATCGTGCCGCCGACCAACCACACTTTGTGGTGTGCCGCCGCCTCCGCCAGAAACGTCTGCAGCGGCCCGCGCGGGCTGTTCTGTGCAAACGCTTCGCGTGCGTCGACCTTGTCGGTCTCTTTTTGACCCATGATGCAAAAGTATTCAGGCAGCGCGATGAGGCGCGCGCCTTCGCCGGCAGCGCGTGCGATCAACTCAGCCGCCACTTTGATGTTGTCAGCGACGATGTGAGACGAAACCGTCTGAATTGCCGCGATTTTGTACTTGCGTGCCATGCACCATGCTCCGTGGAGTGTTGAAAGAAGCGCTTGCGCAAGCGCGCCGCGCCGCTGCGCTCAGCCGCCGGGACGCGCCGCCTGGGCGCCGCCGCTATTGCCCGTACCTGTACTACTGGCGCTGCCAGCGCCACTGGCTGGGCCGGCACCGGCGCCACCGGGCGGTGTGGCCGACGCGCCATCCGCAACACCACCAGCTCCCGGTGCAGCGGATGACTCCCCGCTTTGTGCCTGCGGCAAGGTTTGGATGCGCGCAATTTTCGGATCGACCCAGGAACCGGTCACCGCGTATTCAAACGAAAAAGCTTTTGAGAGCGGATCCTTGAGCAGGCGTTGTGCGAGATAGCTGGCGAGTGCGCTCAGCGGATTGATCAGGCCGGTGATGACCCCCACCACCGACACCATGCCGCCGGATAGATCAGGCAGCACCACGACCTTGAGGTTTTGTGTTTCGCGCGCAAGGTCGGTGTCGCCCGTCATGAGCACTGCTGCCGACACGCCGGTCATGCGGAAATCATTCGTGCTCAAAATGCCGCGTTCAATCTTGCTCGACGCCGACATCAGGTCGTAGGCAAAGCCCTCACTGAATACATCACGAAAATCAAGCGTCAGGCGCCGCGGCAGGGCTTGCAGGCTCATGATGCCGAGCAGCTTGCCGACACCCGGGTCGGCCTTGAGAAACTGGCCCTTCTCGACGCGCAGTTCAAGATCCCCGCGCAGTGATGCGTAGTCAATCGAGGTGGGAGAGCCTTCCCAGCCAATGTTGCCCTTGAGATAGCCGCTGCCGGCGCGCACCGCATTGACGAATCCAAGGCGGTCCAGCAGCTTGCCCGAATCTGGTGTGTTGAGGGTGAAATCAAGCGCAATGGGCCGCCGCGCCACCGCGCCCGGTACTGCCGCCACAGCGCGTCGCCATGCGCCTGTGGCGGTAAGCGCGCCATCCGGATTGGTCAGGTTGAGTGTCTGAATCTTCCATTCGCCCGCGATATTGTTGGCGACAATTTCCAGCTTGCCGAGTTTTTTGTCTCCGAGCTGAAAGTCGTCGACCAAAAGATCGACCGCAGGCATGTCGTCACCGATGCGATCCAGCGGCGTGTCTTCACTGCGGCCCGGCGTGACGGGGATCACCAGATTGCGCATCTGCCCGGCGAAGCGGCCCTGGCTCGACAGCGTCGGCATAATGAACACCAGCGTGCCATTGGCTTCGGTAGACGCCAGATTGGCCACCCAGCGCGCCGGCTCCTGCACCATGTTGACCCGCACCTGCCGCAACTGGCGGCCGAATGCAGTGAGGGTGTCGGCGCGCAGCTGAATCTGCCATGGTGCGGGCAGGGTGGCCACGCTCGCAGCGGCTGAGGCCGCTGGTGCCGCTGGTGCCGCAGGCGCGACAGGCGCCGTGGCAGCTGCACCCGTCGCAGGTGAAAGCGCCGCCGCCGCTGCGCCCGCCCGCGCCGTGGCTGGCTGGGTGCTGGCTGCGCCGGCCGTGCCAGTCGCCGCTGCGGCAGGTTTGGCGCCAAATGCGCGTGCGCGCCAGTCGTCCACATCCACCGACACAGCCGAAGCATTGACGGCCAGCCCGCTGCGGGGCAGCGCGGGCATGGCTTCATTGACACCAGCGGCAGCGCGCATGACGCGCATCACGCCATTCTCTTCGCGCCGCAACAGGCGCGCGGTGATGGCGCGGCCGAGGGTGAAATTCCATTCGTCTTCAGTAGCGCCGATGGCGCGCGTTTCGACAAAGCGCAGCGGCCAGTTCTCGGCTGCCGCCTTGTTGATGGGTGCGGGCAGGTTGATTGCCACACCGGTCATCGGCGAATCCACCGTGATGTCACGGCCGCGTGCGCCGATGTTGATGGTGGCGCGCCACGGCGCCCCGCCGGTCATCGAGCCAAACACCGGGTCCTTGAGCCAGGCGGCCACGCCTGGCACAGTGAAGTTTCCGTCGCCCGTCACTGCAATGCTGCCATTCGGGCGGGTGCCGCCGGCTAGCGTGAAGCCACCGCCCAATCCTTCGCCGCGAATGTTGCGCACCTCGACGCCACGCTCGCTGAACGCCAGCACGCCGTTGACGCGCTCCATTTTTGGCAGACCGTCGTCAAGCATGATTTCGTTGTTGACAAAAGTGTATTGGCCGTTGAAGCGTACCGGCACAATCTTGAGCGCTTCAGCGCCGCCCAGCGGCAGCGCCAGCTTGAGCGCCAGCTTGCCATTGCCGGCAGCGCGCGCATTGTCGGTGAAATGATCGATGTAACCGGCGACCGGGCTTTGCGCGACGAATTTCAAAAACTCGGGCGTCGGCCCGTCTGCGTTGCCACCGAGTTCGACCACGGCAGGGAGCGCATCGAACGCGGCGATCTTCAAATCAAACTGGCTGATTTTGGCCCCGAGAATCGTCCCTGCCACGGCATTGGCCGCGGCGGCACTGCCGGCGGCAGCCGGGCGGCCATAGCCCCCCTTGAACCACATGCCGTTGCGCTCGAACACCAGCTCACCTTTGATGTCGCTGGCGCGTGGCCAGGCATCAGCGTAGAAGAGCCGCCCGCCTTCAAGCTTGATGGCGACCTGGAAATCACCACTCTTGGGATCGACGAAGGGAAAGTCGAACAGGTTGCCCCGCAGCTTGAACCGCACGTCCGATGTCTGCCCGGCCTCAACCGCCTCCTTGACCCAGCGGTGAATGTTTTCCGACATATCCTTTGGCATATAGCGGTACACCGCAGTCGCATTGCCGCGGGTCAGGCGGCCATTGAGATCGATATGGCCTGGCGTGCCGGGCACAGCGCGATATGTAGCGCTGACATTGCCGGCTGCATCAGCATTCGCAAACACGATCTGCTCGAGCTTGACTTCGAGCTGGCCATTGGGAAAACCCCAACTCAATCCGGCGTCGACGGTGTCGAGTGTGAGGCGCGGGGTTTCAAACACTTGCGGCAGCAGGATCGCAGCATCGCGGCTTGCGAGATACAGGCTGCCGCCCTTCTCCGAAGCATCGACGCTGCCTGAAAGTTGGCTGAAGCCCGGCATGGCCTGATAGGCGCGCAGCGCAAGGTCCTGAAAACGCCCGCGTATCCGGTAGCCGGACGGCTGGTCGAAATCGCCCTTCCACTCAACCTGGAAATCGTGCACCGTGCCGTGCGGCTCAAGCTCGATCAGGGTCTTGCGCAGTTGCGCATCGAGTGGCAGGAGCTCGGCAATTTTCACCACCGGTTCGAGGTTGAGGGCGTTTGCCTGCAGGCGCACCTCGCCGGCTGTCCCTGCGGCATTCGCGGCAATCGTCTGCATGGTGAAGTCGGCCGGTGCGAGGCGCACGCCATCGTTGGTGGTCAATGTGACCTGCTTGCCGCTGACTTCAAACCCTGTCACACGCTTGGAGCCGAAACGCAAAAAACTGAAGCCCGCGCCGGGATGCCGCAATTCGCGGGCACCGAGCCGGCCCTGCACGTTGGACAGTTGCAGCGGCGCCAAATCGGGGCGCAACTGCACCAGCGTGTCGTTGAGCGCCACATCTGCGGTGAATTGCGTGAGCCGCGTCTGATCGAACGAGAGCCAGGTGCGCAGGCTGCCACTGCCGCTCTTCACATCGGCCGGATAGTCGACCCAGGCGCGCAATGCCGCCAGGTCCACCGCCACCAGATCCGCATACAGATCGCCGCGCCACACTGCGAGGTCGCCGAGTGATTCGCCATGCAGGTCTGCGCGCAGGTCGAGCGTATTGCCAAGCTGGCGCGGCGGCGTGCCCCGCAGCGCAACGCGATGCCGGCTGCCGGTGTTGCGTGCCACCAGATGAATGTTGCTCAGCGCGAGCTCGGGCGCGCCGCGCTGCTCGTCGTTCCAGCGCAGGCGCGAGTCGCGGATCACGACGCGGCGCTGGCCGAGGATCCAGTCCGACATCTGCGCGTTGCCCCCGTCATCCTTGAGTTCAAGGCCGCCAATCGAAATCTGGCCGTTGCGCGCGCGGCGGATGTCGAGATCGGCATTGGCGATGTCAAGTGCATGCAGTCGCAACGCCATGGCCGGCACTGACCACCACGACAGCGTGACCGACACATAGGGCAGGCGCAAGGCAGCACGGTTCTTCGCGTCATGCACCACCACATCGCGCAGATCAAGGCCTGGGTAGAGGCCATCCCAACTTGCCTGTACACGGCCAATCAATACTTTGTGACCAGCTGCACGTGTAAGCGCTGTTTCAATCTCGGAACGATATTTTTCGACCCCCGGCAGTACCACATGGCGCAGTGCCAGCACCGTGAGGACAAAGAGAAAGAACACCGTCCAGGCGAGACGCTCGGTCCAGATGAGGGTGCCGCGCACCGCGCGCGCGATGCGCGAGCTGAGCGGGCCGCCATAATGCAGGGGGCCCGCTGCGCTACTGACGGGGCTGGCTGCGCGTGCGCTGGCGGCGAGCGCAGCGGCGGCCTCGCGAGGGTGTGGTGACGCAGCCATGAGCCGTCCAATGTAGCATAGGAACCCTCTTGAAACGCGGCGCAATCCCCTCTGGCGTACCACTGTTTACATCTGGAAACAATGACTGATTCCCCCTTGCAGCTTCCCGTATTCGCGGGTGGTGCCGCCGCGTTCAGCAGCTGGGCGCGTGCGCGCCTGGCGGCACAGCCCGGCCTCGATGCGCAACTGGCGGTGTGGGCCACTGCGCCGTTCGAGCGCGCACAGATGCACAGACGCCTGCTTGCGGTGAACGAAAACACATTGGAGGGCGCCCTGCGCCAGCTGCGCCGCGACGTCATGCTCACGGTGATGCAGCGCGACCTCGCCGGGGTGGCATCGCTCGATGAAGTGGTGCAGACCATGACGGCCCTGGCCGAGGAGGCAATTGCTGCCAGCGTGGCGGCCATTGCAGCGGAGCTGGCGCCGCGCTACGGTGCCCCTTACGCGGTGCCGGCATTCGCGGGTGACGCAGACGCAGCGCTTCAACAATTGCATGTCGTCGGCATGGGCAAGCTCGGCGGTGGCGAACTCAATGTCTCGTCCGACATCGACCTGATTTTTCTCTACCCTGAGGAAGGCATCACCCGCGGTGGCGTAGTTGAAGTCAGTTGTTCAGAGTATTTCAACCAACTTGGCAAACGCCTGATCCAGCGACTCTCGAACGTCGACGCCGATGGCTACGTGTTCCGCGTCGACATGCGCTTGCGGCCCTGGGGTGATGGCCCACTGGCGATGAGTTTCGATGCCTTGGAGAATTATTTTGTCGCACATGGTCGCGATTGGGAGCGCTACGCCTGGATCAAGGCACGCGTGCTCACTGGTGATCGTGCCGGCGAGCTGATGAAAGTCGCGCAGCCCTTCGTGTTTCGCCGCTATCTTGACTTTGGCGCGGTCGAATCCCTCAAGGGCCTGCACGCCGAGATCCGCCGCGAAGTCGCGCGCCGCGACCTGACCGACCACGTCAAGTTGGGGCCGGGCGGCATACGCGAAATCGAATTCATTGTGCAGGCCGTGCAGATGATCCGCGGCGGACGCGAGGCGCGTTTGCGCGAGCGCCCGACTGTCCCGACCTTGCATACCCTGGCCGAACTCGGCCTGCTGCCGCGCGACGCGGTTGACACGCTCGCTGCCGCCTACGATTTCCTGCGCCGCGTCGAACACCGCCTGCAATATGCCGATGATCAGCAGACCCACACCCTCCCGCAAAACGGCGATGAGCGCGCGCGACTGGCGCAATCGATGGGCTGCGTGGATTGGCCGGCATTCATGATCGCCCTCGATGCACACCGCGCCAACGTCAGCCGCCATTTCGATTTCATCCTGGGGGATGCGCCGTCAGCCGATGCGCTGCGATCCGCCCCCACCAAGGATTTCAGCGTAGATGCCATGGAAATCCTTGCGGCACAAGGGTTTGCGGACCACGATGAATTGAATCGCCTGATCAAGGTCACCCTTGGGGGCAGCAAAATCAGGCGTCTCGCAGGCGGCAGCCGCGAGCGTTTCGAGCAACTGTTGCCGCACGCGGTGGAAGCGGCGCGCGCCACCAGCGCACCTGACATCGCCCTGAAACGACTGATCCACTTTCTCGAAGCCATCGCCTCGCGTGCGAGCTACCTGGCGTTGCTGATCCAGTCGCGCGCGGCGCTCCAGCGCCTTGCCAATTTGCTGGCGGCATCCGAGTGGGCCGCGCAGTACCTGACCACGCATCCGATCCTGCTCGACGAATTGCTGGATGAGCGCATGCTCAACGCAGCGCCCGATTTCGCGCAATGGAGCGCCTTCGCCGCTGCGCAACTGCAATCACAGCATGGTGATCTTGAAGCACAAATGAACACGGTGCGCGAAGCGCATCAGGCGCAGGTGTTCCGCCTTCTTGCGCAGGATTTGCAAGATACGCTCAGCGTTGAAACGCTGGCGGACTATTTGTCCGAGCTGGCCGACCGTACGCTCGAACTTGCGCTCGCCGAATGCTGGAGTGCCCTCAAGGAAAAGCATCAAGACGCGCCACAGTTCGTCATCATCGCTTACGGCAAGCTGGGTGGCAAAGAGCTCGGCTACGCCTCCGACCTCGATCTGGTGTTTATCTATGAAGACACCCACGAACGCGCCGCCGAAATCTATACACGTCTGGCGCAACGCCTGCTCACCTTCATGGAAACGCGCACCACCGCTGGCCGCCTGTTCGAAACCGATACGCGCCTGCGCCCCGACGGTGCCAGCGGCCTGTTGGTCACCAGCCTTGCCGCATTTCGTGACTATCAGGAAAAGCGCGCTTGGGCTTGGGAACACCAGGCCGTCACGCGCGCGCGCTTCTGCGCCGGCGATCCGCGCATCGGCGCTGCGTTTGAAGAGGTACGCAAACACATCCTCACCCTGCCGCGCGCGCACACCAAGCTGCTTGAAGAAATCAATGCGATGCGCCAGAAGATGCACGACGGCCACCCCAACAAGTCCGCGTTGTTCGACCTCAAGCACGACGCCGGCGGTATGGTTGATATCGAGTTCTGTGTGCAGGCGCTCGTGCTCGAGCATGCCCGGGAAAACCTGCCGCTCATCGAAAACAAGGGCAACATCGCATTGCTGCTGCGCGCGGCGGCTGCGGGTCTGATCGCCCCGAAAATTGCTGAAGGCGCCGCGAATGCCTATCGCGCGTATCGAAAGCATCAGCACGCGCTGCGGCTCAATAATCTCGACTATGCACGCTTGCCAGAGCAGCAGGTGAGAGAAGAGATTTCGGTGGTGCTGGCGCTTCGAAAAAGCGTTCTCGGGAAATAGAGCTGCTGCGCGCGGCACCTCATCTGATGCCTTGGTGGCCTGACCTGCCGCTTTTGGTTTTGCTGGTTTTGCTAGTTTGGGGTCTGATGATATGCCTGACCCTATTTTGGGGAGAGAGTAGAGCCGCATGGGAGAATCTCTGCCATGTGGCCAGGATGCGCTCCCACCAACGCTTTCAGGAGAATCGTCAGCTACGGTCGAATCGCATCAGCGCCCATTCATTGGCGACAAATAAGGCATGCGCGCATCATACTCACGCGATGCGCAAGCCCTCCCTGCTGCAGGATTGAAGGCAGGCGTCACTCCACTTCCAGCTTCGCGTCGCGCACCACCTTGGTCCATTTCTCGATTTCGGTGCGCATCTTTGCGCCCAGCTGGGCGGGCGAGCTGCCGGCCGGCACTGCGCCCAACTCGGCAATTCGCCGGCGCATGTCGGCGCTGCCCAATCCCCTCGATATCGCAGCATTGAGTGCATCGATGACTGCGGCGGGGGTGCCGCGTGGCGCCAGCACCGCATACCAGTTGCTGACGTCATAACCCTCCAGGCCCGACTCTGCGAACGTCGGGGTCGTCGGCAACTGGGGCGAGCGGGCGGCCCCGGTGACGGCAATCGCCCGCACCCGGTCCTGTTTCACGAACGGCACTGCCGCCGAGATTCCGGCGAAATACAGCTGCACCTGACCGGCAATCAGGTCGGTAGTCGCCGGGCCACCTCCCTTGTACGGTACGTGCACGATGTCAGTGCCGGTCATCACTTTGAACAACTCGCCGGCCAGGTGCGGATTGGTGCCGTTGCCTGCCGACGCATAGTTGAGCCGGCCAGGCTTGGCCTTGGCCAGGGCAATCAGTTCCTTGACGGTGGCCGCAGGCAGTGCCGGATGGCGCAGCAACACGCTTGGGGCCGTCGCAATCTGGCTCACGGGGCTGAAATCGAGCAGCGCATCGTATGGCAATCGCGGGTTCATGGCCGGATTGGTCGACAGCACTGCCGCGCCGGCGAACAGCAGGGTATAGCCGTCCGGCGGCGCTTTTGCCACTGCCTCGGCGCCGATCGAGCCAGCGGCTCCGCCGCGGTTGTCGATGATGATCTGCTGGCCGAGTGATTCCTGCAGCATCTGTCCGGCCAGGCGCGCGAACAGATCATTCGGGCCGCTCGGCGGAAACGGCACGATCAGGCGAATCGGCCGCACCGGATAACTCTGCGCCAATGCGCCGCCAGCGCAGCACAGCGCACCGAACCACACCAGGCCGAAGCCGATCAAGCGCCGCAGCAGGGCTGTTCCGCGCATCGCATCAAGTCCGGTCGACGAGCCGCGCAAGCACCGGCCAGTAGGCGCTGCCATGGCCGGCGGCGATAGTTTTCTGCAGCACGCGTTCGGCCAACTCGGCACCCGGCGCATGGACGCCGGTATCGGCAGCGATTTGCAACGCGTAGAGGATGTCCTTGTAGGCATACTCGGTCGAGAACGCCTGCTCGGGAAACACGCCCGGCACCATCGCCT
Source organism: Burkholderiales bacterium (assembly GCA_031362905.1). GTDB lineage: Bacteria > Pseudomonadota > Gammaproteobacteria > Burkholderiales > JAEUOS01 > CANJDH01. The sequence continues at coordinate 10,923 of JANLTL010000704.1, forward strand.
TCATGCCGTGATTGCGCAGCGCGAAGCTGTCGGCCGAGCCCTTGGCCAGCGTCGAGAACAACAGTTCCGGCGCGATGCTAACGCGGCGGCCCATGGCCATCGCCTCGGCCAGTGCATTGACGGTCTGCATCAAAACCATGTTGTTGAGGATCTTGATCGCCTGGCCGGCCCCCGCGACGCCACAGTGCGTGATGTCGGACGCAAAACAGCGGATCAGCGGTTCCAGGCGCGCAAATACGGCGGCCTCGCCACCGACCATCACGCTCAGGGTGCCGTCTTGCGCCGCCTGACGGGTGCGCGCGATGGGAGCGTCGGCGAATGCCGCGCCGCGTGCGCCGAAGGCCTCTGCGAGGCGCCGCGCCAGGCTCATCGGCGAGGTGCCCAGATCCACCACAATCTGACCGGGTCGTGCGCTTGCCAGCAAGCCTTCCGCGCCATCGCAGACCGCTTCGACATGCTTGCCGCTGGGCAGGCAGATGAAGATCACGTCTGCGGTTTGGGCCAGGGCAGGTACCGACGCGGCAGCCCGCACGCCGTGTGTTTGCAGGCGCGCGAGGGGTTCTGCGTGCAGATCGAAGGCGACTACCGGCGCGCCGCCTTTTTGCGCCAGGTTACGGCAGATTGGTTCGCCCATCACGCCGAGGCCGATGAATCCGATAGGGGAAGTGGTGGACACGGTGGTGCTCCGGTGGGGTGGATTTGAATCAGGACATCAGGACATCAGAAAGTGATGCCGCCGGCGCGGGTCGCCGGGTCCGGCTTGTCAGCCCGGCCGCCCGCTACGGACAAGAGGAACGGCAATGCCGCGGCCAGCACGCGTTGCGGGTCTTCGATTGGCGCCATGCTGCCGAGCCCGGCAAGCACTTCGAGCCGGGCGCCCGCCAGGTTGCGCTGCAACGCTTGCGCCATCGCCGCCGATGGGCCGGCGTGCCATGGGTCCAGCTCGTGAGCCAGGATCAGGGCCGGTGTGACGATGGCAGCGAGCTCGGTGGCGTCGACCCAATTGCCGCGCAGGGCGCGCATCCATTTGAGCAGTTGCGTGGTGTCGCGCTGCAAGAAGGTATCGGCACGATTCCGCTGTTCCGCCCATTGCGCCACCTGGTCGAAGTGGCGTTCGACGAACTGCGGCGACAAGCCCCCCATGTACCAGTAGTAGGCGTACAGGGAACGGTCACCGGACTCGACCAGGGCGCGGGCGAAGGCGAAGCCTTTCTCGGCGGCGCGCATGTCGTCGAGTTGCCAGAACGGGCCGAGCAGCACGCACGATGCGACCCGTTCCGGAAAATCGGCGGCGCAGCGCAGCGCCACATGGGTGCCGCCGGTCCAGCCGAACAGGTGGAAGCGCTGGTGCCCGAGCGCGGCGGCAATCTCCACGCACTGCGCCGCGAGACCGGCAAAGACACGGCGTGGATGATCCAGTTCGGCGCTCGAAGGCGAGCGCAAGTCAAATTGCAGCACGCTGAAGTGATCGGCGAGCCGGTCCCAGATCAGATCCCACAGACCGGCGCCGCGCGATGCCATGCGCACCAGCATCAGCAGCGGCGCGCCGGCGCGTTCGGACAGGGTGACCGGCACCCCGTTGAGCAAGCGGGTTTCGCGTCGTGCTGCGGGGGTCAAATCCTGATCTTGCATGAAGCCGCTATCGAGTTGAACGCAATCCTGCACAGTGGCACTATCATGGCACAAAGCACACGATGCCCAGCGTGCCGGTAATCCCGCGTGTTGCGCAACCGCGCCTTGGGCATTGATCAATTCATCTTCGCAGAGCAACTTATGGATCCGGGAGAAACAGCAATGAATGAAGCAGAACTGGTACGGCTGGAAGTCGAAGACGGCGTCGCCATCATCACGATCGACAACCCGCCGATGAATGCGCTCGGGCCGGGGGTGCGCGAAGGCATCATCGCGGCGATTGACCGTGGCAATGCTGACCCGGCCGTCGAGGCGCTGGTGCTGATCGGCGCCGGCCGCAGTTTCATCGCCGGTGCCGATATCCGCCAGTTCGGCAAGCCGCGCCCGGCGCTCACGCGGAGCGTCGCCGATGCGCTCGACGAGTCCATCAAACCGGTGGTCGCGGCGATCCACGGCTACGCACTCGGTGGCGGGTTGGAGACCGCGCTTGCCTGCCATTACCGCATCGCGGCGCCGGGTGCCAAGGTTGGCCTGCCCGAGGTGCTGATCGGCATCCTCCCCGGCGGCGGCGGCACGCAACGGCTGCCACGCGTGGTCGGCGCACAGGCGGCGCTGGAGATGATCGTCAGCGGGCGCCACGTGCCGGTGGCAGAAGCACAGGCACTTGGCATCATCGATGCCATCATCGAGGGCACCGATTTGCGCAGCGCGGCGATCCGCCATGCGCAAGGGATTGCGGCGCGGCGGCCGTTGCCGCGCGTGCGCGACCGCACCGACAAGATCACCGGCACCGACGCTGGCGTGTTCGACGCGATGCGCAAGTCGATCGCAAAGAAGGCGCGCAACCAACTGGCGCCATTCGAGTGCATCGCCGCTGTGGAAGCAGCGACCACCATGGCTTTCGATGCAGGCATCAAGACCGAGCGGCAGTTGTTCACCGCACTCGAAAATTCGGATCAGGCCAAGGCATTGCGTTATGCCTTCTTCGCCGAGCGTGAGGCGGGCAAGGTGCCGGGCCTGTCCAAGGACCTGGTGCTGCCGCGCATCAGCAGTGTTGCGGTGATAGGCGCCGGCACCATGGGTGGCGGCATCGCGATGTGCTTTGCCGACGTCGGCATTCCCGTCAAGATCCTCGACGCCACGCGCGCTGCGCTTGACCGCGGCCTGCAGCGTGTCAGCGCCAACTATGCCACCAGCGTCAAGCGCGGCAGCCTGGCACAGGTGGAGATGGAGCGCCGCCTGGCCCTGATCGAGGCGATTGACGATTACGCGCAGATCGCCGACTGCGATGTCGTGATCGAGGCCGCGTTTGAGGAAATGAGCGTCAAGAAGCCCTTGTTCGAGAAGCTCGACGCCGTCATGAAGCCAGGTGCGCTGCTGCTCACCAATACCTCGGCGCTCGACATCGACCAGATCGCTGCCGTCACCGGGCGTGCGCAAGACGTTGCGGGGGCGCATTTTTTCAGCCCGGCCAACGTGATGAAACTGCTCGAAGTGGTGAAGGGCGCCAAGACCTCGCCGGCGACCCTCGCCGCCACGCTAAAGATTGGCCGTAGCATCGGCAAGATTGGCGCGGTGGCCGGCAACTGCGACGGCTTTGTCGCCAACCGCAGCCGCGCACCGTTCAGCACCGAGACCGTGCTGATGGTCGAAGAGGGCGCGTTACCCGAGCAGGTCGACCGCGTGATGGTCGAATTCGGCTACCCGATGGGCCCGTTCGCGGTGGGTGACCTCGCCGGGCTCGACATCGGCTACGCGGCGCGCAAGCGTCGCGCCGCAGCCGACCCGCACTACCGCAAGCTGCCGGTGGCCGATCGACTGGTCGAAATGGGTCGATTTGGGCAGAAAACCGGTGCCGGCTGGTACCGCTATGAAAAGGGTGACCGCACGCCGCACCCGGACCCTGAGGTCAAACACATCATCGCCGAGGTGGCGAGCGAGTTGGGCATCGCGCAGCGCAGCTTCACCGACGAAGAGATCCTGCAGCGCCTGCTGTTGTCGTCAGTCAACGAAGCCTGCAAGATTCTCGAGGAGGGCAAGGCCTTGCGCGCCAGCGACATCGATGTGATGTGGCTGCACGGTTTCGGCTTCCCGCGTTATCGCGGCGGACTCCTGTACTGGGCCGACACCATCGGCTCGCGGCAGATCCACGCGCGTATTTCCGAGTGGCACACGCGCTATGGCGCACGCTGGGCGCCGTCGAAACTGCTTGGGGAACTAGCGGCTACAAACGCAGCCTTTCGCGAGGCCAAGCCGGGGCGCGAACTCTGAGACGCGCCGGCAGGACGCACGAGTCGCGCTGATTGCCGGGGTCGCCGGGGTCGTCCTAGTCGAGCGTGATCTTCGCCTGGCGGATGATATTGCCCAGGCGCGCTTCTTCACTGGCCCGATACGCGGTTGCATCTGCGGTACTCAGCCACGAGGTGGTGGCGCCGCGTTCGAGAAACTGCTGCTTGAGCGCTGGGCTCTCGAGCGCTTGCTTGGCGAACATTGAAATGCGTTCGACCACGGGTGCCGGTATCCGTGCCGGGCCGATCACTGAAGTCCATGAACTGATGTCGAATCCGGGCAGGAATTCGGCGATGGCCGGCATATCGGGCAACAGCGGACTGCGTGCCGCGCTGGTGACGCCGTAGCCCTTGACCTTGCCGGGGCGGTACTGCGCGATCGCACTGGGAATGTTGGCGAAGGTCAATTGCACTTGTCCCCCGAGCACGTCCGCGATCCCGAGCGCCTCGCCGCGATACGGCACGTGCACCATGTCGACATTGGCGAGCAGCTTGAACAACTCGCCCGACAAATGCAGGGTGGTGCCAGGCCCGGCCGATGCGTAAAAGACCTTTCCGGGGCTGCGGCGGATCAATTCAATCAGCTCGGGCACCGTACTCGCTGCAAGGCCGAGGTGACCGATCAGAAAATTCGGCAGCGAATAAAAATTGGTCAGGAAAGTGAAATCCCGGGCCGCGTCGAACGGCATCTTTCCCGCCTTGAGCGTCGGCGAAATCGCGTGTGACGCGATCCCGCCCAAGCCCAGCGTGTAACCATCCGGTTCTGACCTGGCGACCGCTTCAACGCCGACATCACCGCCACCGCCACCGCGGTTCTCGACGATGAACTGCTGGCCGGTCAACTCGCTCATCTTGACGCAGAACAGGCGCGACAAGGTGTCGGTGGCGCCGCCGGCGGGATACGGATTGATGTAGCGCACCGGCCGGTTCGGCCAGGCCGCCTGCGCGCGTGCCGCGCTGCTGATGATCCATGGCGAGGCAAGTACGCCGCCAATGATGCCGAGTGCTGCACGGCGATCGCGCCGCCTGGTTCCGGACTTCGGGTCGTTTTTCATCCAACCGTCCCCCTTCTGTTGGCCACTTGCGGTCACCGCGCAACGCGGATCAAACCATTATGCGCTTCGAACCTCCCCCGTTATCACTTGCCAGCCCTGGGCTGATTCGGCATCATGTGTTTACCACCAACAAACCCGGGGCCGATGACCTACAAGCTGGTCTAAGCCATGCTGGCGTTGAGGCTTACCCACAGCCGCGCCTGATATCCGAAACCGCAGGTGCCCAAACTGGACATGCTGCATGCGATGCTCGATGCGGCGGAGGCGCAGCAGCGGGATGCGGGGAAGTAGGGCGCTTCGCGCCGGGCGACGCGAAACCGGACAGGCTATGTGCCACTACTCCGGACAACTCACTCCACCTTCGCTCCCGAGTCCTTGACAATCTTGCTCCACTTGGCCAGTTCGGTGAGCGTGAAGTCGTTGAATTCCTTCACTGTCAAGGGCACAATTTCCAGCCCCAGGGTGGCATAGCGCTGCCGGGTATCGGCGTCGCGCAGGATTGCCGCCGAGGCGGCGTAGACCCGGTCGACAACTGCCTGCGGCATTCCAGCCGGGCCGCTGATGCCCCACCACGGGCGGATGTCGAAGCCGGGCACGGTGTCAGCGATCGGCGGTACCTCTGGGGCGATGGCGCTGCGCGTTGGCGTAGCCACGCCCAGGGCGCGCACCTTGCCGTCTTTCACGTGCGGGTAGATCACCGGCACGTGATAGAAAGTCATCGACACCTGCCCGCCAAAGAGATCGGTTAAGCCCTGCGAGATGTTCTTGTAGGGGACATGGACGATGTCGATGCCGGCCATCGATTGCAGTAACGCGCCGGCCATGTGTGGCGAGGTGCCGGAGCCGGCGGAAATGTAGGTGAGCTTGCCGGGGTTGGCTTTCGCATACGCGATCAGCTCGGCCATGTTGTTGGCCGGAATCTTCGGATTCACCACCAGCATGTTGGGTGCGGTGGCGAGCAGCGTGACGTGGCTGAAGTCCTTGATGGGGTCGAACGCCAGCTTGCCGTACAGCGAGGGGTTGGTGGCATGCACGGCGCTGGTCGAGATGGTAAGGGTGTAGCCGTCCGGCGCCGCGCGGGCGACGGCCTCGCCTGCGATGTTGCCACCGGCGCCTGCCTTGTTTTCGACAATGATGGTCTGGCCGAAGGAATCGCCCAGCTTCTGCGCATACATGCGGGCCAGCACATCGGTACTAGTGCCAGTGGAATAGGGCACCACCAGGCGGATCGGCTTGTTCGGGTAGGCTTGGGCGTGGACGCCGGCGCAGGCCAGCAGGGCCAGTACGCCTGCGGCAGCGAATAGTGGGCGCGAAAAAAGGCGCATCGGATGGTCCCCTATGATGTGATGGGCCGCTGCCGGCGCAGGTTCAGAGGCGAGCGAGCGAGGGACTGTAACCGGTTTTCACCCCACGCGGATGGCGTGTTTTCCTGTGCTCACTACACTGGTGCACGAGGCAGGACAGGTCGAGCCGCCCGCGTCAAGCTAGGCGCGCGCCAGACCTGCAGCATTGGTACCCGCGGCACGCCCCTGAGTGACGGCGGAGAGCAGGCCGCCGCCGGAAAAATAGCCCCAGCGCGAAGGGCCCGACATGCCGCGTGCTGCGCCGCCGCCGGCGAACAGGTTGGGCAGCTTCGAAGCGTCCGCGCGCAGCACCCGCGTGTCGGTATCGATCACCACGCCTCCCTGGGTATGGAACAGGGCGCCTGTGACCTTGACGGCGCAAAACGGCGCCTTGAGCGGTTCCTTGCCCTTGAAATCGCGCCCGAATGCATCCTCGCGACTGCCGGCGCACATCTGGTTCACTTCGGCGACAGTCGTCTCGAGGGCGTCGACCGGTACGCCAATCATTTCGGCCAGCGCACGAATGGTCGGCGCCTTCTTGATGCCACCCAGGCCCGCCACGTCCTTGTAGTCGGTGAAGCCCAGAATCGGCTTCTCGCGAATTTCGTCATAGATATTCCAGGCGAAGCGCCCGGGCTGGGCGATGGTGTCGACCGCCTGTTCCGAATAGCCGCGCACCTCGTTGGAAAAGCGCTTGCCGTGTGCATTTACCTGAAAGCCGCCGGGCATCAGGAGGCCCCAATTCATCGGGTTGCCGTAGGGCGTCGCCACAGCGCCGTGGCCCTGGTAGCTGCCGAGGTCGGCCAAGGCCGCACCGAGTTCGCTGCCCCAGCGAATCGCATCGCCCTGGTTTCCCACATGGCCCCAGAATTCGGCATCGGCCATTTCGGGAATGTATTGGCGCACCATTTCCTTGTTGCCGCCAAAGCCGCAGCAGGCCAGCACCAGCGCCTTGCAACCCACTGTCTCGGCGGCGCCGTCCGGGCGCGTGTAACGCACCGCCGTGACGCGGCCATCCGGCGTTGCGTACAGGTCGGTGGCCAGCGCCCCGGTGACGATATCGATCTGCTTGCGGTCGGCTGCCGCGAGCAACGCGCTCTCGAGCTCGCCGCCGGTTCGGTTGGGCGTGCCATGCATGCGCAGCACCGAGTGGCCAGGATAGAGGAAGCCTTCGACCAGCTTGAACTCGACGCCGTGTTCGCCCGCGAGCCAGTCGATGGTCGGGCCCGAGGCCTGTGCCACCATGCGCACGATCGCTGCATCGGTCTGGTGCTTGGCCTTGGCCAGGATGTCACCGGCCAGAAGTTCGGGCGAGTCCTCGATGCCCATGCTCTTCTGCAACCGGGTTCCGGCGGCCGGAATCAGGCCGGTTGACAAAGAAGTGCTGCCGGTGGGCCGGTCGTCGCGCTCGAGTACCAGCACCTCGGCACCAGCCTCCTTTGCGGCCAGGGCGGCGGTGAGGCCGCAGGCACCGGCGCCGATGACGAGAACGTCGACGGTGAATTCGAATGCGGCCGCGGCGGCGGGCTGTACGGGCATGTTGGGCTTCCTTGAGGGATCAGTGTTGTGGGCCGGTTCAGGCAGCGTTGGCGAACTCGCCGAACGGCGGATTGCATTTCGACGGCGTCAGCAGACTGACCTGCTGGTCCTTGAGGAACGGCCGCACTTTCATCAGGTAGGCCTGGAACGCAGGATCCTTGTAGAGCTGGTCACGCCGACGCTGGCGCTCGGCAGCATCGGTATAGGCGAACATCATGATGATCTGGTTGATGTTGCCGATCTCGGTACGATAGATGCCCATGAAATTGCCGAGGATGCGCTGCTGCGGCTCCAGCCCCTCGTTCTCGAACAATTCCATGAACTTGGCAACGGTGCCCGAATGCAGAGTGTAGGCGCGGTAGTCGATGACCATAGGCGTAATCCGATTCAGAAAATTGGTGGCAGTGCGCCGCTTGGCGGACGAACCTCCCGCCGGCTCAGTGCAGGCGCCAGGATAGCCCTCGTTACCGGCTTTGCTTACGACGAAATCATTTTCGTCGCAATCGTGCCGGGGAGCTGGCAGGTGTTCCCGCATGGCTACGGCCTCGGGGCGATTCGTCCGCTGCCTGCCGGCCTGGCGCCTCCCGCCGAGATCGGACTGGCGATCGAGTTTGTCGCGGACGGCGCCGAGCTCGCGCAAGCTGCAGCCACGGTGTTCCGCCAGCACCTGTTGCACCACGGCTTTCCGGGGCGGGTGTCGACGGCAGGCAATGTTGCTTTCGCTTTCACGCCGCCGGAATTCGCCTGCGGCACGGCCTATCGCTTCGCCCTGTATCACATCGAAAGCCCATTGGATTTCCTATCCTTTAGCAATTGATCGGGAACGCGATGGTCGCGTAGTCCCAGCCGCCGCGGTCGCAGTCGAGGTAGAGCAGCGCGTTCACGAACGCTTGCCCGAGGCTGGCGTGATGCAGGGGCTTGCAGGCCTAGTCTACAGCCTGTTGCCATGTGTACTGTATTTTTATATAATATATGAATGAAGCTTCTTTCCGCTGAATTTGAGGGCCACGCGATCCGGCGCGTTTTCGACGAGGCCACCGAAACCTGGTGGTTTTCGGTGGTGGATATCGTGCAGGTGTTGACGCAGCAGGCGGACAATAAAACCGCACGCAAATACTGGAACAAGCTCAAGGAGCGCCTTGGCAAGGAAGGTAGTCAGTTGGTGACAAATTGTCACCAACTGAAATTGCCCGCCGCCGATGGCAAGAACTATCTTACTGATGTCGCCACCGCCCAAACCCTGCTGCGCCTGGTGCAGTCCGTCCCCAGCCCCAAAGCGGAGCCGATCAAACTCTGGTTGGCCAAGGTCGGCTATGAGCGCATGCAGGAACTGGCCGACCCCGCCCTCTCGCTCAATCGCGCCCGTGAAACCTGGCAAAAGCATGGCCGTAGCGAGAAATGGATCGCGCAGCGCATGACAGGGCAGGAAACGCGCAACAAGCTGACCGATTACTGGGCCAATCATGACGTCAAGAAGGGACGTGAATGCGCGATTCTGACCAATCTGATTCACCAGGAATGGTCCGGCGTGAGCGTGAAAGCGCACAAGTCGATGAAGGGATTGCAGGATCACAATCTGCGCGACCACATGAGCGAGGCGGAACTGATTTTCACCGCGCTGGCCGAGTTGTCGACGCGGCAGATTGCCGAGACTGAGAATGCAAACGGCCTGGCTGAGAATCAGGTGGCCGCCACCGAGGGCGGCACGATTGCCCGGCATGCGCGCAAAGCGCTGGAGGAGAAAACCCGCCGGCCGGTGGTGACGGACAGCAATTTTCTGCCGCCGGGAAAGCTGTCGCGGAAATCCGCCGTTGCCAAAGCAGCGAAGAAAAATCTGTGAAACTCGACGAGAAGTTCCGCCGACCTTGGACAAAAAAATTGGCTCGCCTGTTTGAGGTCACAAATTGTGACCTCAATCCTCACGGATCTGC